>NZ_QRMX01000008.1:0-95595 GCF_003472805.1 Acidaminococcus sp. AM05-11
CAGATTTGCCTTTTTCCCTGAGTTCCGGGCGGAACTGGCTGCCTCCGGAAGGAGCCGGCATGGAAGCTTCTGCTGCCCGGGACAAGGTCGGGGGCAATTATACCAGCCTTGCACTGGATGAAAAAGATTATCCCGAACTGTTCCTGAAGGTCAGCGATGCTCTGGACCGGGGAGAAAAGCGGATTGTTGTTGGAGACCAGGAAGTTGAACTGACACCGGGTTTTCTGGCCTATGTGGACCAGCTTAAGGCAAAGGCTGGGGAAAAGCAAGAGAAACAGAACCAGGAACCGGAAGCCGCTGGTGAAAAGAAAAAAGAAGCGTCTCTCCAGATCCAGGAGAATTTCCTTTCCCAGGAATATCGTTCCCGGAAAGCGGCACGGGAGAAACGGCTGGGGTCCAACCGGCTGGGGGATTGCCTGGGTCAGGGCCTGAAACCAGGCATCCGTCCCATGCCTCACCAACAGGTGGGAATGGAGCAGTTAGCGGTCTGTTGGGAACATGGTTGTCATGGAGTCCTGCTGGCGGATGATATGGGGCTGGGGAAAACGCTCCAGGCTTTTGGATTCCTGGCAGCCCTGAAAAAAGCCTATGGAAACAGTGACATGGCATCGGTACTGATTGTGGCCCCGGTTTCTCTGCTTCAGAACTGGATGGAAGAGTACAGGAAATTTGTGGCAGAAGGGTTGTTTGATGGAATTGTGCCCATGTATGGGAGCGAACTGAAGAAACACTGGGCCAGGAATCCGGACGGGAGCCGCTGTTATTTTCGGCCCCCGGACCCCAATCTGAAAGAAGTTTCCATGTTGGATTTTCAGGACCGGGAAAATCGGATTGATTACAGTCGGAACCATCTGATTCTGACCACCTATGAAACCCTTCGGGAACTGCAGCTTTCTTTTGGACGGGTGGCCTGGAGTGTCATGATCCTGGATGAAGCCCAGAAAATCAAGAATCCGGCCACCCGGACTTCTGTTGCGGCACGGGCCATGAACTGCGATTTTGGACTGGCACTGACAGGGACTCCTGTGGAAAATTCCTGGACGGATCTGTGGACCATCATGGATTTTGTGGAACCAGGCAAATTGGAATCTCTGAAAGATTTCAACAGTCATTATCAGCATCAGCTGCAGAATGTGGAAAACAAGGGGAAACTGTTGAAAGAACTGGGTGACCAGCTGCGGAAGAATCTGGATCCCTGTTTTATCCGGCGGCTGAAAGAAGATGTAAATCTGGGGCTGCCTGCCAAAGAAATCCTCCGGTTCAAGGATTCCATGCCGGAAGAACAGCGGAAACTGTATGGGGAAGTAGTCCGGGAAGCACGGGAAGGGCAGGGAGATAAATCCATCACCATGCTCCAGGCCATTGCCCGGCTCCGGGATATTTCTCTCTGTCCCAGTCTTGGAGCCGGCGGGAATGTAAAGAAATATACTTTGGGTGATCCGGAGCATTTCTTTGGCTCCTCTGCCAGACTGATGCGGACAAGGAAAATCCTGGATGAAGTGAGAGAGAAAGGGGAAAAAGCCCTGATCTTTGTGGAAAGCCGGAAAATTCAGCTGCTGCTCCGGACTTTTCTGGAACAAATCTACAAAATCCAGATGCAGCCTCCCATTAACGGGACCACACAGGCTGTGGCCCGGCAGAAAATGGTGGATCAGTTCAATCGGGCACCAGGGTTCCAGGTGCTGCTGCTGTCTCCGGAGGCTGCCGGTGTGGGGCTGAACATCATCGGAGCCAATCATGTGATCCATCTCAGCCGCTGCTGGAACCCGGCCAAAGAAGACCAGGCCACGGACCGGGCTTACCGGATCGGACAGAAAAAAGCGGTGACCGTCTATCTCCCCATGGCTGTGGATACGGATTTCCCGGAAGATGCATCCTTTGATCTGAACCTGGATGCCCTGCTCCAGTACAAACGGGATTTGAGCCGAAGCGCACTGTATCCTACAGAGGCCAGTGAAGAAAATGCTGTAGCCATGCTGAAACGGATTGAAGAGGCGGCAGGGTGAAAAGCGGCGGCCGGGAAGGGCGGGACATCGGCTCGCTTTTACGCCGTTGTAATCGAACGCTCGATCTAACGGTCACAGGAACGGATTTTTTGACAACCCCGTTTCTCTGATTTTCTGTTGCATCTCTGACCCCAACGTGGTAGGGGCTGCCCGCAGGGAAGCCCTTCCCTGGCCGCCCGGCAGGGCTCTTGTAAGACGTCAGATGCGGCCCCAAGGGCCAGTCTGACGTCTTTTTTGTCCGCCTTTTTGGACAGGGGGTGGGGTATAATAAAATTAACGAAAAAGAGGCCCTGATTCTGTGATACAATAAAAATATCACAAACAAGCACGCCAAATTATCCTAAAGGAGATTCACAACGATGAGCACTGACGAAAAAAGCCTGGAACAGGTTCTGTGGGATTCTGCCAACGTGATGCGCCAGACCATGGGGGCAGCGGACTATATGAACTATGCTCTGGGCCTTATTTTTTACAAGCATTTGTCCGACAAGACCCTGGAAGCGGCTGCCAATGCCCTGGTGGATGCCGGGGAAGTGGAAGCACAGGATGTGGCCACGGAAGAGGCCCGTCAGGGGGTGTATAAAAAATATTACGATGCGGAAGAATTCCACGAAGACCTGATGGAAACCATGAACATGGATTATGAAATCAAACCGGATTTTACCTTTGCCGCTTTGATGGATTCCATCCGGAAGCAGACCTTCCAGCTGGAAAATCTGAACCAGGCCTTCCGGGACATTGAACAGTCCAATCCGGACCTTCTGGGCCATCTGTTCGACGATGTGGACCTGTATTCCACCAAGCTGGGGTCCACCCCCCAGAAGCGGAATGACATGATCGCCCAGGTGATGACGGCCCTGGCTCCCTTGAACCTGGACAGCCACAGCGGGGATGTGCTGGGGGATGCTTATGAATATCTGATCGGCACTTTTGCTTCAGATATGGGCCAGAAGGCAGGAGAATTCTATACGCCCCAATCGGTTTCCCAGCTGCTGACCCACATTGTGACCTGGGGCCAGGAAGCCAAAAAGGGCTTCAGCGCCTACGATCCGGCCATGGGGTCCGGGTCCCTGCTGCTGAATGTGCGTCATTATATCCAGGATGTGGATTCCATTACCTATTACGGACAGGAAATCAAAACCTCCACCTACAACCTGGCCCGGATGAACATGATCATCCACGGGATCGCTGCCACCAACCAGCATCTGCGGAATGCGGACACCTTGGACCGGGATTGGCCCAGTGATGAAGTGACGAATTTCGACGGGGTCATGATGAACCCGCCCTATTCCCAGCACTGGAGTGCAGACAAGGGGTTCGAAAGTGACCCCCGGTTTTCCGATTATGGGGTGCTGGCTCCCAAATCCAAGGCCGACTATGCCTTTTTGCTCCACGGCCTGTACCATCTGAAAGATACCGGCACCATGGGTATCGTCCTGCCCCACGGGGTACTGTTCCGGGGGGCTGCGGAAGGGAAGATCCGCCAGAAGCTGCTGGAAAAAGGGTACATCTATGCAGTGATCGGCCTTCCGGCAGGGATCTTCTATTCCACCGGCATCCCCACCATCATCATGGTGCTGAAAAAAGACCGTCCCGGCCGGGATGTGCTGTTCATCGACGGAAGCCAGGAATTTGAAAAAGGCAAGGCCAAGAACACCCTGACCCAGGCCAACATCCAGAAGCTGTTTCAGGCCTACACCGACCGGAAGGACGTGGACAAATTCGCCCATGTGGCCTCCTTTGAAGAAATCCAGGAAAACGACTTTAACCTGAACATCCCTCGGTATGTGGATACCTCCGAACCAGAACCGGAAATCGATCTGGGAGAAGTGAACCGGGAAATGGCTGCCACCAACCACCAGATTCAGGCTGCGGAAAAAGAACTGGCGGATATGATGGAAGAGCTGACCACCGACGACCCTAAAAAGGCCAAAGACCTCCAGGACCTGCTTCACCTGTTTCAGTAAGGAGATGGGATGATGAAAAAAGAAATGAAGAAGGTTCCGGTGGTACGGTTCAAGGGGTTTACGAGCGATTGGGAACAGCGGAAGTTGTCGGAACTTGCCATATTTTCCAAAGGAATAGGTTATTCAAAGTCAGATTTAAGAGAATCTGGCACGCCAATAATCTTATATGGTCGTCTTTATACAAAATACGAAACTGTTATAAAAGATGTGGATACATTTGTTGAAGATAAAACTGATTCTATCTATAGCAAGGGTGGAGAGGTCATCGTCCCTGCTTCAGGAGAAACTGCTGAAGACATTTCAATAGCTTCCGTTGTTGAAAAGCCAGGGATATTGCTGGGAAGCGACTTAAATATTATTCATCCGAATAAAAAGATTGATTCTACCTTTTTGGCAATCAGTATATCGAATGGCGAGCCACACTTAGATATGGCACGAAGGGCTCAAGGAAAATCTATTGTTCATCTTCATAATGATGATCTTGCTCAAATTGGGCTTAGCTATCCGATACTTGAAGAGCAACGCAAAATAAGCAGATGCTTTTCACAGCTCGACCACCTTCTCACCCTCCACCGGCAGAAACTGGACCAGCTGAAAAAGCTGAAAGCTTATTTTCTCCAGAACCTGTTCCCGGCCAAAGGGGAAAAGGTCCCGAAAATCCGGTTCAAGGGATTTACGGGGGAATGGGAACAGAGTAAGTTGGGTAATGTTTTAATAGAACGGAGTATTTTACGTAAGCAAAGTGATGAGTTTCCTCTTGTGTCATTTACTGTTAAAAATGGCGTAACGCCAAAGACAGAACGTTACGAACGGGAGCAACTGGTTGTCGGTGATAAAAAGGAGAAAAGCTATAAAGAGACTAGGCTAAATGATATTGTCTATAATCCGGCAAATTTAAAATTTGGCGCTATTGCTCGCAATAAATATGGAAACGCTGTTTTCAGTCCTATTTATGTAACATATGATGTTCGAGAAGAAATGGCTTTACCATCGTTTGTTGAGAGATTTGTGACAAGAGAGAGTTTTATCAAGAACGCACTTCGATATCAACAAGGTACGGTATACGAACGAATGGCGGTAAGCCCCAATGATTTTGAAACGTTAGATATATTAGTTCCAACAAAAGACGAGCAAAAAAAGATTGGTGATGTCTTTGATAATTTAGATACCCTCATCACCCTTTACCAATATAATTTGGAATGTTTCCAGGCAGTAAAAAAATTCCTGCTGCAAAATCTGTTTGTATAAGGGGGAAACCTTATGACTTCCTATGAATCGGAAGAAAGCATGGAGCAGCACCTGCTCCGGCAGCTGACGGAACAGCAGTCCCAGTGGACCCTCCGGGAGGACCTCCACACCATCCAGGACCTGTGGGACAATTTCCGGCGTATCCTGGTGAACAACAACAAGGAGCTGTTTGACGCCCATCCCCTCACCGATGGGGAATTCCTCCAGGTGCAGAACCAGCTCCGATTCCCCACCTTTTACGACGGGGCCAAGTGGATGCTGGGCGAAAACGGGGTGGCCCGGGTGGATATCCAGCGGGAAGACGCCAGCCTGGGCACCATCCACCCGGTGGTGTTCAAACGGGTGGATATTGCCGGGGGTTCTTCGGTGTACGAAGCGGTGCACCAGATCCAGTTCCCCCGGAGGGAGGCTCTGGACCGGAACCGCCGGGGAGACGTGACCCTCCTCATCAACGGGCTGCCCATGATCCACATCGAACTGAAGAACCGGGCCCATCCCTATATGGAGGCCTTCAACCAGATTAAGAAATACCTGAAAGAAGGAGTGTTCCGGGATATTTTTTCCACCCTCCAGATGTTCGTGGTATCCAACGGGACGGATACCCGGTACATTGCGGCCGCTGCGGAAAGCAGTCTGAATCCCCAGTTTCTGTCCCTGTGGCTGGATGACAAGAACCAGCCCCAGACCGACTATCTGTCCTTTGCCCGGGAGGTATTGTCCATTCCCGCGGCCCATCGGATGGTGTCCCAGTATACGGTGTTGGACAGTGAACGGAAGGCCATCATCCTGCTCCGGCCCTACCAGATCCACGCCATCGAAGCGGTGAAAAACGCCGTGAATCCCTATACGGACGGGGGCACCCAGTCTGGCTTCATCTGGCACACCACCGGGAGCGGCAAGACCCTCACTTCCTACAAAACGGCCCATTACCTGACCCAGATCCCCAGTGTGGACAAGGTGATCTTCGTGGTGGACCGGAAGGACCTGGACAACCAGACCACCGGGGCTTTCCAGGCCTATGCCCAGTATGACACCATCGATGTGAACGAAACGGACAACACCGGGGACCTGGTCAGGAAGCTCCAGGCCAAAGGCGGGGATGTGATCGTCACCACCATCCAGAAGCTCCAGATTGTTATGAAGCGGTACCCGGAAGGGTGCGACAAATACGAAAAGCTCCACAAGCTCCGGCTGGTGTTTGTAGTGGATGAATGTCACCGGGCGGTATCCCCGGCAGCCCAGGCTCAGCTGGACCAGTATTTTACCCGGCCCCTGTGGTATGGGTTCACCGGCACCCCGATTTTTGAACAGGATGCCAAGAACAGCGCCGGGAATCTGCCCAAGACCACCCAGGAACAGTACGGCAAGTGCCTCCACCGGTACACCATCAAAGAAGCCCTCCACGACGGGGCTGTGCTGGGGTTCCAGGTGGAATACCACAATACCTTCGACATGGAAGAACTGGCCCGGGAGAACCATGTAACCGGCTGGGAAGAAGACCAGGACGGGTTCAGCGTGGAAAAGGCCCTGCTCCGGGAGAAAATCCTGGATGCCGCCTACGAGGACGAAGGGCACATGCGCCAGGTGGTGGATTTCATCATCAACCGTTCCAGCGGCAAGTTGGGACTGGACCGGGGGAAGGGGAACAACTTCACCGCCATTCTCACCACCAGTTCCATCCAGCAGGCCCAGAGGTATTACCAGCTGTTCCAGAAGGTGAAGGCCGGAGAAGTGCCGGGGCTGGAGGTAAGCAGCTCCATCAAACGGAAACTGGCGGATTTCCCCAAAGTGGCCATTACCTATTCCGTTACGGAAAATGAGGACAACAGCACGGTGAACCAGGACCGGATGAAGGAATCCCTGCAGGATTACAACGAGATGTTCGGTACCCAGTTCGGCCTGGACCAGCTGAACGCCTACAACGCCAATGTAAACGACCGTCTGGCCCGGAAGAAGACCCAGTACCAGGTGCGGGAAGCCCAGCTGGACCTGGTGATTGTGGTAGACCGGCTGCTTACCGGGTTCGATGCGCCCTGCCTTTCCACCCTGTTTATCGACCGGAAGCCCATGCGGTCCTACGGGATCATCCAGGCCTTTTCCCGGACCAACCGGCTCTTTGACAGCCAGAAACGGTTCGGGCAGATCGTCACCTTCCAGGTGCCGGCCCATTTCAAACGGGCGGTGGATGAAGCCATGAAACTGTATTCCGCCGGGGGCGGCAGCTTTGTCCAGGCTCCCGACTGGGAAGAAGCGGAAAAGAAATTCCGGGAAGCCCTGGGGAAACTCCGCCAGGCAGCTGCCAGCCCGGAAGCGGTGGATGGACTGACGAAAAAGCAGAAAATCGCCTTTTTGAAGGCTTTCCGGGATTTTGACGATGCCTACGGGGATATCCAGGTGTATTCCGAATTCCAAGACCGGGACCTGGAGCGGGATTATCAGATCTGTGAAGAAATCATCGAAGGGTACAGCGGCAAGTTCAACAACGTGAAAGAAGAACTGAAGAAGGACCGGGATGATGGCGGGGATGAAGAGATCAACATCGCCGTCAACTACCAACTGCGCTGCTGGCACCGGGACCAGATCGACGAGGACTACATCCTGAAACTGATGGAAGCCACCCGGCCCGATGAATCGGCCCTGATGATTGCGGACAGTGCCAAAAACCAGAAGATTTTCCAGGAAATCGCCGAAGAAATCGAACGGTTTCGGAAGACCAATCCGGCCAGAGCCCAGATCCTGGAAGAAATCTGGCAGGAATACCGGGACAATCCGGCAGCCTTTGTGAACCAGAGCTTCGTGGATGTAATGAACGACCGGGTGCGGGCCAAAGCAAAGGCCATCATCGACAGCTTCGCCCAGGAATGGTGCGTGGACCCGGAAGCCCTTGAATTTTTCATGGAAACCTACGATGCAGGAAAAGATCCCCACGACAAACAGGTGAACCAGGACGCCTTGAAGAAAAACAGCCATGTAAAAGAATATCGGAAGACCCATCCGGATATTGGTCTGAAGTACTGGGGCCATTTGTTGGGGGCTATCAGGATGATGTACGTGGAAAAGCTCCAGAAGCTGATTGAGCAGTAAGAATAGCAGCCTCTTTTGAGGCTGCTTCCGATTGCTGAATATGGAAGGGATGCTTTTATGGAAAAGTGGACAGAAAGAGAAATCGATCTAAGTGAGTATATGGGATATTATGTCACATGTACCGCATTGGAATTATTTTTTGCAGGGATGGATAAGAAAGACTTGCAAGAAATGATTGAAAGAAATCCCGCAGATAAAGAAGAAATCCTAAAATTACGTACAAGAGCTGGAGAATATTTTACTTCGCTTAATATAACGGTAAACAAAGCGGCACTTATTTTAATGAATATTGGAGAAAAGGCCTATGTGAAAGGGAATCGGGAACCGTGGGCCGTTTATGCACATCATCGGCTCAATAAAAGAGTAAAGTGGCCGATGATTATTACGGCAGTCGTGATACTGGCAATCATCTATTTCCTGTTTTTTAAATAAGCAGAGTAAGCGGAGTAGGAATTCCGCCTTAAGGAATATAGGATGCAAGAGGAACGTCCAAGTGACGGTCCTCTTATTTTTTTGTCTCTAACTCGATCATAACAAACCTTAGCCGGTATGGGAGCCATAGTAGCTTTTCATACCGGCTTTTTATATGCCAGAAAAAAATTTTAAAGTTTTTTGGAAACCGTCAGAAAATCCACTCTCCCAAGGCTAAAGAGTGGAAGGGGAAAACGATACTAACCCTCAGAAAGGAGGAAAAGCCATGAAGCAAAGAGTAAGCATCAGCGTTTCAGCGGCAAAGGGTAATGGACATATTGCTGCCGTGCGGTCTGTGTCCGTGCGGGAACGGATCCTACGGTTCCTGCTGGGCGGGAAAGAAAAAGTAACCATCATCGTACCAGGTGACTCTGTAGAGGAACTGGCAATCAGAGAACTTAACGAAGGAGGAAACTAAGGTGACGAAGGACAATCTTGAAAATCTGGCGAACGAAATGGCCAATTGCACAAAGACCTTGCTGCGGATTGTAGAAGCTCTGGAAAACGAGATGAACAATAGAACAGCAGAACCGGAAAAGGTGGTTCCGGAGCGGAAGGCCCTTTCCTTTGAAGAAGTCCGGAAAGCGGCGGCTGACAAGTCCCGCCAGGGATTCACGGCAGAAGTGAAAGCCCTCATCGAAAAATATGGGGCGGAAAAACTCTCCAGTGTAAAGCCGGAAGACTACGAAGCCTTCATGAAGGAATTGGAGGGGATCAGCCATGCCGGATAAGCAGCATGCGATTCTTTCCGCCTCGTCCAGCTACCGCTGGCTGGCCTGCCCGCCTTCCGCTTTGGAGTGTGCGAAGCGGCCGGACACCACAAACGACTTTGCCCGGGAGGGTACGGATGCCCATACTCTCTGCGAATACAAGGTGAAGAAAGCCCTGGGCAGGAAGGCACAGAACCCTACGGGGACCCTCGACTATTATAGCGAGGAAATGGCTGAATGCACGGACGACTATGCTCAATTCGTTATGGAGAGGCTTGCGGAAGCAAAGAAAGAGTGCAAGGATCCCATCGTCCTTGTAGAACAGCGGTTGGACTTCTCGAAATGGGTGCCGGACGGATTCGGTACAGGAGACTGTGTCATTGTGGCGGATGATACCCTGACCGTCATCGACTACAAGCACGGACTTGGTGTGGAAGTCAGCGCAGAGAAAAATCCCCAGATGATGTGTTATGCCCTGGGGGCCCTGGATCTTTTTGACGGGATTTACAATATCCAAAGAGTCTCCATGACCATCTTCCAGCCAAGGCGGGATAATGTCAGCACCTACGAAATGAGCAAGGCTGCTCTCATCGATTGGGCGGAGAAAGTCCTCAAACCCACGGCTGCTCTGGCGGCTAAAGGAGAAGGGGAGTACAAAGCCGGTGAGCACTGCCGGTTCTGTAAGATCAGGGCCACCTGCCGGAAACGGGCAGAGTATAACCTGGAACTTGCCAGGTACGACTTCGCCATGCCATCTACTCTCTGTGACGCAGAAGTGGAAGCAGTGCTGGAAAAGGCCGATGACCTCGTAGCCTGGGTGGGAGATATTAAGGAATATGCCTTGCAGCAGGCTCTTTCCGGCAAGGCATGGGCTGGCTGGAAACTGGTGGAAGGGCGCTCCAATCGCCGTTATGTAGATGACGATGCGGTAGCCGCCAAAGTGGAAGAAGCCGGATACTCTCCCTACGAAAAGAAACTCATGGGCATCACGGCCCTGACCCGCCTTCTGGGGAAACGGAGGTTTGATGAACTTCTGTCCGGCCTCATTGAAAAGCCCCAAGGCAAACCGGTCTTGGTACCGGAATCGGACAAACGCCCGGCTATGCATACCGCGGCAGAAGATTTTAGTAGTGAAAATTAAGGAGGAACGAACAATGAAACATTATGTAAACCCTTGCAAAGTCATTACCGGAGCAAATACCCGCTGGTCCTACGCCAACGTCTGGGAACCCAAATCCATCAACGGAGGAACCCCCAAGTACAGCGTGAGCCTCATCATCCCCAAGTCTGATACGAAGACCGTGGAAAAGGTGAAAGCGGCTATCCAAGCAGCCTATGAGGAAGGGCAGGGCAAGCTCAAAGGAAACGGCCGCATCGTGCCGAAGCTGGAAACCATCAAGAACCCGCTCCGTGACGGAGATCTGGAACGGCCTGGGGATGATACCTACAAGGACAGCTACTTCATTAATGCCAATTCTGCCACAAAGCCCGGCATCGTAGATTCTTCCTGCCAGCAGATTCTGGAACGGTCTGAAGTGTACAGCGGGGTCTATGGAAGAGCCTCCATCAACTTCTACGCCTTCAACTCCAACGGCAACAAGGGCATTGCCTGCGGCCTGAACAACCTGCAGAAGATTCGTGATGGGGAACCTCTGGGCGGAAAACCCCGGGCAGAAGACGACTTTGCTACGGCAGACGATGATGATTTCCTGGACTAAGGAGGAACAATAATGGAAAATGTTTTGAAATTGATTCTGGATTGTCTGTACTGTCTGGTTGCCCTGTGTGTTGGCGGCTTCTTTGTGGCCATGATCTACACGGATATCAAAAAGGACCAGCGGGATGAAATTGCGGCCCGGAATCGGGAAGAACGGGAAGCAGAATATCATCGCAAACAAATGGAATCCTTTCGGAAATAAGATGTGGTAAATGGTGGCGGCGGGGCCTTGTGCTTCGCCGCTTTTCTCGAGGTGAAACGTATGAAAACCATCAGTATCGATATTGAAACCTACAGCGATGTGAACCTGGCCAAGTGTGGGGTGTATAAGTACGCCGAGTCCCCGGATTTTGCTATCCTCCTGTTTGGCTATGCGGTGGATGGGGGAGAGGTACAAGTGGTCGATCTGGCCCGGGGGGAAACCATTCCGGAAGAGATTCTGGATGTGCTAACCGATGACTCCATCACTAAGTGGGCCTTCAATGCCAATTTCGAACGGGCGTGTCTGTCCCGGTATCTCACGGATCTGGGGAGGAGCCTGGATCCCTTCCATGACCGGCACTCGCTTTCTAAGGACTGTGCACGGTTCCTGAACCCGGCCGGCTGGAAGTGTTCCATGGTGTGGTCTGCCTATATGGGGCTGCCCCTTTCCCTGGAGGGAGTGGGAGCGGTGCTGAACCTGGACAACCAGAAAATGAAGGAAGGGCGGGACCTGATCCGTTACTTTTGCGTGCCCTGCAAGGAAACTAAGACCAACGGGGGCAGGACCCGGAACCTTCCAAGCCATGCCCCGGATAAATGGAATCTCTTCAAGAGCTACAACAAGCGGGATGTGGAAGTGGAAATGGCCATCCAGGAAAGGCTGCAAAAGTATCCTGTCCCAGACCAGGTGTGGGAGGAATACCATCAGGACCAGGAAATCAACGACCGGGGAATCGCTATTGATCTGGAGCTGGCCCGGCAGGCGGTGGCCATGGATGCCAAAAGCCGGGAGAGCCTGATGACCGCTCTAAAGGAAAAGACCGGACTGGAGAATCCCAACTCCGTCCTCCAGATGCTGGGCTGGCTGGAAGCCCGTGGTCTAAAGTCGGACTCCCTGGGGAAAAAGGAGGTGAAAGAATTATTGAAAACTGCCCAGGAGCCTCTCCGCAGTGTGCTGCAGCTCCGGCAGAAGCTGGCCAAGTCCTCGGTGAAGAAGTACCAGGCCATGGAAATGACTGCCTGTCAGGATGGCCGGGCCCGGGGCATGTTCCAGTTCTATGGGGCGAACCGTACTGGACGGTTTGCGGGGCGGCACATACAATTGCAAAATCTTCCTCAGAACCATCTGCCGGACCTTTCAGAAGCCCGGGATCTGGTGCGGCAAGGAAACTACGAGGCCCTGGAGCTGCTCTACGATTCTGTGCCGGATGTGCTGTCCCAGCTGATTCGGACCGCCTTTGTGCCCCGTGAGGGCATGAAGTTTGTGGTCTCGGACTTCTCGGCCATTGAGGCAAGGGTCATTTCCTGGATGGCCGGGGAAAAGTGGAAAGCCGCAGCCTTTGCAGCCGGGAAGGACATCTACTGCTCAACGGCCAGCCAGATGTTTGGAGTGCCCGTGGTGAAACACGGAGTGAACGGGGAGTTGCGCCAGAAGGGGAAAATCGCGGAACTGGCCTGTATCGCGGAAGGGCAGCTTGTCCTTACAGATCATGGCCTCATTCCCATTGAAAATATGACCACGGAAGACCGGGTTTGGGATGGAGAGAACTGGGTCCACCATGATGGGGTGGTCTACAGAGGCGAAAGAGAGGTGATGCGGTATGCAGGTCTCCTGGCTACCCCGGATCACCCGGTTTATGTAGAGGAAAAGAAGGAACCCGTCCTGTTTCGGACAGCGGCGGAGAATGGGTACCACCTTCGAAGATTGTGCTCATCAATCGTGATACGGTATGGAGATCCGCCTGCCCGGGCCAGGGTCTACGACATCCTCAATGCCGGACCCCATCACCGTTTTACCGTATCGGACTGCCTGGTGCACAACTGTGGATACGGAGGTTCGGTTGGCGCTTTGAAGGCAATGGGGGCCATTGAGATGGGAATCCCGGAAGAGGAACTGGGGCCTTTGGTCCAGTCTTGGAGAGCCGCCAATCCTCACATTGTGGATTTCTGGTGGCAGGTGGATGGGGCCGTGAAAACTGCCATCAAGCAGCGGATCCCCGTCTGGGTGAATAACATCCGGTTCCTCTGCCAGAGCGGCATGCTATTCATAGAGCTCCCCAGTGGCCGGCAGCTTTCCTACGTGAAGCCTCGGATTGGGGAGAATAAATTCGGTGGGGAATCCGTGACCTATGAAGGCATCGGAGCCACCAAGAAGTGGGAGCGGCTGGAAAGTTATGGGCCCAAGTTCGTGGAAAATATCGTCCAGGGAACGGCCAGGGATATTCTTTGCTATGCCATGCAGACCCTGCGGCACTGTGCTATTGTAGGCCACGTCCACGATGAACTGATCATCGAGTGCCGCAAGGACGTAAGCGTGGATGCCATCTGCCAGCAGATGGCAAGGACCCCACCCTGGGCGGAAGGTCTGATCCTCCGGGCGGATGGGTATGAATGTGAGTTTTATCAGAAAGATTGAACGAAACCGTCAGAAAGCACCTCCTGCCGTGGCTAGTAAGCAGGAGGTGTTTATTCATGAACGATATACAGAAAGCACAGATTCGAGAACTGCGGCTCCAGGGAGTCGGGTATCGGAAAATCGCCAAAGAAACAGGCATGTCGGAGAATACCGTCAAATCCTACTGCCGCAGACACCCTTTATCCCCCAAGGAGCCGGAAACAGAACAAGCCCATCACTGCCTGCAATGCGGTCAGCCTATTGAGCAGAACGACAAACGGAAGGAGAAGAAGTTCTGCTCCGATACCTGCCGGATGGCCTGGTGGAACAGCCATCGGGACAAGGTGAACCATAGAATCGTACGAAAGATGGAATGCCCTTGCTGCCACAAGACATTCACCGTCTACGGGAATGGGCAGCGCAAATACTGCTCCCACACTTGCTATGTAAAAGACAGGTTCGGAGGTGGCCAGGATGGACGCTAAGCAGTTGAAGCAGGAGAAGATGTACCTGGCCGCCATGCATTTCATCAGAGGAATGCTCCAGGAGGGCCTGATTACAAAAGCTGAATACGGAAAAGCTGAGCGGCAGATTCGGAATAAATATTCTCCTGTGATCGGCCCATTATTGGCAGATATTGACTTGCTATAAATCCGGTTCAGAGTGAGTAATAGTAGCAAAAGGAGTTGATACAATGAAAAAAATCACGCGGGTCAGCCGGCCCATGCCGACTATCGTGCGGAGAAAAAAAGTGGCAGCCTATGCCAGAGTCTCCGTGGAGTCGGAACGGATGAACCATTCTCTGTCAGCCCAGATCAGCTACTATAACGGCCTGATCCAGAAAAACCCGGAATGGGAATTTGCCGGTGTCTATGCAGACGACGGCATCAGCGGAACAACCATCGACAAGCGAAAAGGATTCAAGCAGATGCTGGCAGACTGTGAAGCAGGAAAGATTGACATTATCCTTACAAAGTCCATCCAGCGCTTTGCCAGGAACACGGTAGACCTTTTAACGACAGTGCGGCATTTGAAAGACCTGGGTATAGAAGTGCGGTTCGAGAAAGAGCATATCCGCTCCCTTACGGGTGACGGCGAACTGATGCTTTCCATCCTGGCATCCTTTGCCCAGGAAGAGAGCCGTTCCATCAGCGAAAATGTCAAATGGGCAACCCGGAAGCGGTTTGCAAAAGGGATTCCCAATGGACGATTCCGAATTTACGGTTACCGCTGGAACGATGACCAACTTGTTGTTGAACCGAAAGAAGCAGCCATCGTAAGGCTCATTTATGATAACTTTTTGAAGGGCCTATCAGCCGAGAGTACGGAAAAGCAGCTGGAAGAAATGGGAATCAAATCCTTTAATGGGAAACATTTCGGGAATTCGGCCGTCCGGAGAATTTTAGAGAATATTACTTACACCGGTAATCTATTGTTCCAGAAAGCCTATTTGGCAGACCCCATCACCGGAAAAACCAAAATCAATCATGGAGAACTCTCACAATATTTTGTGGAAAATACACATGAGGCCATTATCCCCATGGAAACCTATAAAAAGGTACAGGAAGAAAGGGAAAGACGGCGGGAACTGGGGGCTTTAGCAAACTGGTCCATCGATACCTGCTGTTTTACCACCAAAATCAGGTGTGGAATCTGCGGGAAGAGTTTTGTGCATATTCGCAGTAAACGGAAAAATAAGGATTGCTGGACCTGTATTTCCCATAAAGAGAGAGGAAGAACCTGCCGTTCTAAGGGAGCTATCCCACAGAAAGTCCTTATTAAAGAATGCACAGAAGTTCTGGGGCTTTCCAAATTTGATGAAAAAATCTTTCTGAATCATGTGGATAAAATTGTAGTCACTGAGCCACATGTTATGGTGTTTCATATGAAAAATGGAGAGCAGATTACACGGCAATGGGTTTCTACTGCCCGGAAGGACGCATGGACTAGTGAACGCCGGAAGGAATGGGGAGAAAGACATAAGCTAAAAAGCACAAATCCCAATCGAAAGATATTCAATGAGTTCACGGGGTTTATCAAATGCGGGAAATGTGGGGAAAATTACAGGAGCCAACAAACTACATATTCTGATGGAAAAAAGGAACGGTACTGGCGGTGTGCTGGTATATGTGGTAATGAAGCCATCAAAGACAGTACTATGAAAAAGCTAACTGCTTCTGTGCTGGGACTGGACACTTTCAATGAGGAAAAAATGGATGAATCCCTTGAAAAAGCAGTTGTCCTGAATGGAGAGATAACATTCCATTTTAAAGATGGCCATATGGAAACCAGGCAATATAGAGAAAGAAAACGGGGAACCCGTCATAGCGAAGCGTATCGGGCTTATATGCATGAAATCATGCAATATGCAAAACGCAAGGACCCAGAGGCTAAAAAAATAATGCTTGCGCTGAAAGAAGAATGGAAGAGAGAGGATAATCGATGGAAAAAACAGTAAGAGCGATTCCGGCAACAATCAGCCGTTATACATCATCTCCGATAAATAGTCGGAAGAAAAGGAAAGTAGCAGGGTACGCACGGGTTTCAACAGACCACGATGATCAGATTACCAGCTATGAAGCCCAGGTCGATTATTATACAAACTATATCAAAGGGCGGGATGACTGGGAATTTGTAGGTATCTATACGGATGAAGGAATCTCTGGTACAAATACCCGCCATCGTGATGGATTCAAGCGAATGGTCAATGATGCTCTGGAAGGAAAAATTGACCTGATCATTACAAAGTCTGTCAGCCGCTTTGCCAGAAATACCGTCGATAGCCTTTCTACTATTCGGAAATTAAAAGAACACAAGATAGAGTGCTACTTTGAAAAGGAAAACATCTGGACTTTTGACAGCAAGGGAGAGTTGCTCCTGACGATCATGAGTTCCCTGGCCCAAGAAGAAAGCCGGAGTATTTCAGAAAATGTCACCTGGGGTCATCGGAAGCGGTTTGCCGATGGCAAAGTCAGCGTTGCTTACAGCCGTTTCCTCGGATACAAGAAAGGACCGAACGGTGGGCTAGTAGTTGTACCAGAAGAAGCAACAACGATCAAGCTCATCTACAGGCTTTTCCTAGAAGGCTTGGGAACAACAACTATTGCCAAGCAACTAACAAAACGAGGACTCAAAACCCCAGGAGGAAAATCCAAATGGAGTGCACGTACGGTTTACAGTATCCTTCAAAACGAAAAGTACAAGGGAGATGCACTTCTACAAAAAAGCTATACGGTTGATTTTCTTACAAAGAAAACGAAAATCAACGAAGGAGAAGTCCCCCAATACTATGTAGAGCATGACCATGAAGCCATTATTGAACCTCAGACCTTTGAAATGGTGCAAGCGGAACTGAAACGTAGAAATAAAGCACGGAAGTACTTTAGTGGTACCAGCATCTTTTCCACCAAAATCCAGTGTGCTGAATGCGGAGGATGGTACGGTGCGAAGGTCTGGCACTCCAATGACAAGTACCGCAGGATCATTTATCAGTGCAACAACAAGTTCCGCAACAAGACTGGATGCAGGACACCACATCTGACGGAAGAGGAAATCAAGATGTACTTCGTCCGGGCAATGAACAAGATGATTACAGAGAAGGATGAGATCATCCAAACCATCGAGGATGCTAGGCAGGTGATCTGTGACAACGGAGACCTTCTAGCCAAACGAGATGCCATGCAGAAGGAAATCGGCATCCTGGTGGAAATGGCCCAGAATGCTGTGGAACAGAATGCACGGGTGGCGCAGAACCAGGAAGAGTACCAAAAACAGTATGATGACATCATCAGCCGCTATGATGCAATGAAAATTGAGTACGAACAACTGTGTGAGAAGATTGAAAACCGCCAGGATCGGAATGAGCAGCTTGGACGGTTCATTCAGGAACTGAAAGGTCGGGATAGCCTGCTCACCGAATTTGACCAGTCACTCTGGTGTTTACTGGTCGATAAAATAGTAGTAAAAAATAAAGAGGACATCACCGTGGTCTTTAAAGATGGTACGGAAATCAAGGCATAAAAGAAGCCGCTTTGCAGGATGGAAATGCAGAGCGGTTTTTGCGTGTTCAGGGTACCGCACATACCCATTCTATGGTAATATTTTATTAACGGAAAACATAAAGTTAATGACAGAAAAGACTTGACATATGCTATGAGCGGAAGCACGCTTTTAACAGACAGACAGACAGACAGACAGACAGACAAGACTAAATTATTTGGATATAGCTAAAGGAATTGCAATTATTTTGGTAGTAGTGGGTCATTGTATTCCTGATGCTACTGCACCAACTGGAATTTCCAGTTCATATATGCGCATACTTCATTCAGTAATTTATAGTTTTCATATGCCGTTGTTCTTTTTTATTTCTGGTTATCTGATTTCAAGAAGACAAATTATTGCAAAAGGGGAAACCATAACTGCCAGCTTGAAAAAAAGATTTCACAGATTATTGGTTCCATATTTATTTGTAGGTCTGTGCTATGCACCGATGAAATATTTATTGTCATCTTTTGCAAACAGACCCTATGACTTTAGTCAAATATGGAAAATTATTATCGGCATTAATCCGGATGGAGAACTTTGGTTTTTATATGCATTGTTTGTTATTACAATGGTTGCTGGCTTTACGGGATATCGGATATCTAAATTAGGATTGACGATTTTATCGCTTTTAGCGGTTACTACTCCTCTATTACCAATAGTGACATCAAATATGCTGTACGTTTTTTTAGGGATTTATGCTCGACGTGATTATCCAAATTTTATTGTAGGCTTGAAAATGCCTGTACTCCTAATTGCAAGTCTTGCATTTGCAGTCGTTAATATCTGTTCAATTTTATATGGGGGAAATTCAATATTTCGAATTTTGACATCTATTACTGGCATAATACTATGTTTGCGCTTTTCCCAATGGGTTGATGGAAAGTCAGGTATATTCCGCAATGGGCTGATTCAGCTTGGTTTATTTTCTATGGATATCTATATATTAAGCGACATTATTAAAATACCGTTTCGCATTATTTTATGGAGTAAACTTCATTTGTATATGTTGAGCTTTATTGTATGCTTTGTTTTATCAGTGGTGCTTTCATATATATTTAGCAAATATTTTATTCGGAAAAGTACCTGGTTAAGCTATCTGATTTTGGGAATAAGGAAATAGTATGATTCTTTTAAAATCGCTTAAATGATAACTTGCGGGGTGCATTTTACTTTGCACCCCAGGGTGCATCGTTCAAGAGTTTAGGGGGATAATCGTGTAATTGTATCAAATATTCTAAGGCAACCGACAGCGCAAAAAAGTCGCAGCCTATGCCCGCGTATCCGTGGACTCGGAACGGATGCATCATTCCCTATCGGCACAGGTCAGCTATTACAGCAGCCTCATACAGAAGAACCCGGAGTGGGAATATGCCGGGGTATATGCTGACTACGGTATTTCCGGGACAAGGATAAAGAAACGGCAGGAATTCCAGCGGATGTTAGAAGATGCCGAAGCTGGGCAGATAGATGTTATCTTGACCAAGTCCATCCAGCGTTTCGCCCGCAATACCTTGGATCTTCTGCGCACGGTACGCCACTTGAAAGAGATTGACGTTGAAGTGTGGTTCGAAAAGGAAAATATCCATACTCTGAGCGGCGAAGGTGAGTTGATGCTGACAATCCTTGCATCCTTTGCCCAGGAAGAAAGCCGGTCCATCAGCGAGAATATAAAATGGCGTGTGCAGAAACGGTTCCAACAGGGCATGCCGCCTGCAAAGTTCTTTATATATGGCTATCGATGGGAAGGGGATAAACTCGTAATTGTTTCTGAAGAAGCAGCTGTTGTAAAGCGAATATATCAAAATTTTCTTGACGGAAAATCACGGGTTGAGACAAGACGGGAGCTTGCGGCGAAGGGCATCAAAACTAGGCATGGTAATAACTGGGGTGATCCCAGCATCAAGCAGGTACTTACCAATATTACCTATACCGGTAATCTCCTGCTTCAGAAAACATATATAGAAGATCCTATTACTAAAAAAAAACGGAAAAACCGTGGCGAGAGAACAAAGTATTTTGTCGAAAATACTCATGAAGCTATTATTGATAAGAAAACGTTCGATTATGTACAGAAGGAAATGGCACGTCGGTGCAAATTAGGGGCATTTGCCAATAAGTCATTGCATACGACGTGTTTTACAGGAAAAATCAAATGCGGCGTTTGTGGAAAAAGTTATGTCAGTAGCAAACGGAAATATAAAGGGTGGCATATCGGGTACTGGGGATGCACATCCCATAAATATAAGGGAAAAAACTGTGGCGCAAAAGGAACTATCCCGCAAATTGTGCTGGAACGGGAATGTACGGCTGTCCTTGGACTGCAGGCTTTTGATGAAAACATATTCCTTGAAAAAGTTGATACCATTACTGTGCCGGAATATCGTGTCATGGTATTTAACATGAAAGATGGCCGAAAAATTATCCGGCACTGGGAATCAACTGCAAACAAGGATCACTGGACGGAAAAACTCAAGGACAAGCAAAGGGTTTGGACGAAGTGGTACCGAATGAGTGGTAAATCGGAGCAATATTCTGCTTTTACAGATCGGATTCTATGCGTTCAATGTAACATCTGCTTCAAACGCTGTCTGGATAAGCGGAAAAACGGGAAAGTTGCTTACTGGCGATGCAAGCTTTCAGGGAAATCCTGCAAGGTTCCGGGTATACGGGAGGAACCATTGAAGCAGCTGGCAGCAACGGTGCTCGGCCTACCAGCATTTGATGATGCCGCATTCCGAAAACAGATAGACCATATTGAAACTGGAAAAACTGATGAGCTGACATTTTGTTTTACTGATGGCAGAAGAAAAAGCTGCAGTTGGCCACCGGTTAAAACGGGAAATTGCTGAATACATGAAGGGAGGTGGAAACTATAGTGGAAGCGCGAAGAGTACATACCATTCCGGCAGTCATCAGTCGCTACACCGCAGAACCCATCAATAGCCACCGGAAACGGAGAGTGGCCGGTTATGCCCGTGTATCGACAGACCATGAGGATCAGGTGACAAGCTATGAAGCACAGGTTGATTATTACACCTCGTATATTAAGGGCAGGAATGACTGGGAGTTTGTTGGCATATACACGGATGAAGGAATCTCGGCAACCAATACCCGTCACCGTGACGGATTCAATACGATGGTAAAGGATGCACTGGATAATAAGATAGACCTTATCATTACAAAATCTGTCAGCCGGTTTGCCAGAAATACGGTGGATAGTTTGACAACGGTGCGAAAACTTAAGGATAAGGGGATTGAGGTTTATTTCGAGAAGGAAAATATCTGGACGCTTGATGCCAAGGGCGAACTGCTCATCACCATCATGTCCTCGCTTGCCCAGGAAGAAAGCCGGAGCATTTCCGAGAACACGACATGGGGACAACGAAAGCGTTTTGCCGACGGTAAGGTCAGCGTACCATTCAAGCAGTTCCTTGGGTATGACAAAGGGCAGGACGGCAATCTGGTTGTGAACAGGGAACAGGCAAGGACCGTGAAACTGATTTACAGGCTGTATCTTAGCGGATATACCTTTCACTTTATTGCTAGTGATTTGACGGAACGGGGTATTAAAACTCCGGCGGGGTGCGATGTATGGAGTCCAAGCACTGTCAGAAGTATTCTTACGAATGAGAAATATAAAGGCGATGCGCTTCTCCAAAAACGCTATACGGTGGATTTCCTGACCAAGAAAACAAAAGCAAATCAGGGCGAGGTTCCACAGTACTATGTGGAAAATGATCATGAAGCCATCGTCAGTCCGCAGGTATTTGATTTGGCGCAGGAAGAAATAAAAAGACGTGGGCGTGGTGGCAAGCGGCACAGCGGGGTCAGTATCTTTTCATCGAAGATAAAATGTGGCGACTGCGGCAGCTGGTATGGAGCTAAAGTCTGGCATTCCAACGATAAATACCGCAGGACTATCTACCGCTGCAATGATAAATTCAAGTATCACTGCAATACGCCGCACCTTACCGAGGACGATATCAAAGCCATTTTTATAAAAGCCGTGAATAAACTGGTCGGGGATAAGGACGAAATCATTTCCAATATACAAATGATACGGGAACAATTGTGTGATACGGCGAATCTTGAAAGCGAACATGAACGGCTGAATCAGGACCTGATTGCGCTTACCAATATGACGGAAATTTGTATTGCTAAAAATGCACGGGTTTCCCAAGACCAGATGGAATACCAGAAACGCTACAATAGCCTTGTTAGGCGATATGACAAAACAAAGGAACAATACGAAGCAGTTACTGAAAAAATAAAAGATAGTCGGTCGAGAAATGAGCAATTGGAAATTTTCATTGATAATCTTAATGACCAGAACTTGATAGGAAAATTTGATGAGAGATTGTGGTGCAGTCTGGTCGATTATATTACGGTCTATGGCAAAGAGGATATCAGAGTGACATTTAAGGATGGGACAGAAATACGCGTGTAAAAAATGATGAAATTAGCTTTTTTGCATAACTTTTAAGATTTATTATGTAAATTTTGATGATGTAGGGTATACAGATGTAAACTCATAGGTGCTTTGCATACGTCGCAGAGTGCCTGTTTCATGTAACTATGGAAAAATAAATGCAATATAATTGACAAAATTTACCGAGAACTTCTTGACACATACATTCTTTATTATATATTTGATATTATACAAATTTTGTGATATAATGAAAATATAAAAAAAGTTAACAAAAATAAAAATGGAATATATTTGGTAAGAGCCACTTTTATTAAAGTGGCTCTTTTTGTAAATAGCTAATGGTAATAACCTGAAATTGGCTAATATTTCTATGGCGTAGGAAAGGAAAATTGTAACACTAAATGATAGTTTCCTTAGGCTGATATTCTGGCAACATAAGAAGATTGTCCATGATTGCAGGAATGGGTCCTGCGTCGGGTATAATGGCAATGAACAAGTTAATAGATGTTCCTCATTCATTGCCTTCGCATCCTTGAATCCCCATAGATTAATCTACTTATGTTTCAACGTGTTCTGCATCAGTTGGCGTACCGTCTTGCGGCATATAGGAAAGCCATCTTCCTGCAGTTTGATGACAATCTTGCGAGAACCAAGATGCGGACATCTGGTATGCCAATAATCAATACGCGCCATTAAGGTCTTCTCAAGTTTGACAACTGTCGCATCCGGCTTGGTTAGTATGTAATATAGGCTGGAGTGATTCAGCCCCAGCAGCTCACACTGCCGACGGATAGAGAGCCCCTTATCCCTTTGAATCATATTCTAGGATTCGTGGGACGGTCTCTCCCGCTTGGCAAAAGCAATCCTGAAGAAAGTTGCGTTCCAACGTCAACTGACTGATGGTCTTCAGCATCTGGTCGTTCTTTTTCTTCAGGTCATTATCCTTTCTCTGAACGGCCTTACGCTCAGAATCTGTGCTAAAGGCGAGATGGGCATTCTGCAAAAAGTCTTGCTTCCATTTCCGGACCATGTTCGGATGCAGGCTATTCTCGGAACAGATAACATTAAATTCTTTGTCGCCTTGAAGAATCGACAAGACAATCTTTGTTTTAAACTTAGCAGTGTACTTTTTTCTTAGCATGACGGCAGCCTCCTATTTTGTTACCTATACTATATCATGCACTCTTGAATTTTTCAGTACTGGTCTAAATCCTTGGGCCCATTATAGACTGCTACCTACTAATATCGGGTTTTATTTCTAGAAATCGTAGTCTACATGTTGTAAATTGGTAGTCTCGTAGTTGTAAAAAATAAAAATGGACATATTTGGTATAAACCACTTTTATTAAAGTGTTTTTTTTTAATAAATAATTAGAGGTGTATTTAATTGGAGAGTAGAGAAAAAAAAATAAATATTGGGGTTGGTTTTGTGACAGGACGTAAGCATTTTAAAAATTTAATAAAAATGTATGTAAATAACTGGAAAGAATCTGGATTAATACATAATCCCAATATTGCAATTCATTTATTTATTGCATATGATTTAAGTTATACTAACACGGCTATAGATGATTATACTATTACTGATCTCCAAATATTAAAAATGTTAGATTATATTTATTATTTAGATGAAGATACAGTTTCAAATGAAATAAAAATGTTGGTAGAAAAAGATATTATTACTCTAGATGAAGCTAAATTAATATTTGGTCGTGGGTATGCAATGAAAAGAAACGCAGTTTTATATTTTGCGATAAAAAGGAAAATTGATTATCTTGTTTTTTTTGATGATGATGAATATCCGGTAGCCAATATAAAAATTAATAATACTATTTTATGGAAGGGCGAAAATGTGTTATTGACACATATTAAAAATCTTATGTATGCAGACATAACACACGGGTATCATTGCGGATATATTTCGCCAATTCCACAAATAAAATTTAATTCTGAACTTTCGGAAAAAAATTTCGTGTTTTTGTTGAAGCAGTAAGCAACGATATAATTAATTGGCAATCTGTAAAAACAAAAATGGATAGTGGTGGAATTACGTATGCAAACGTCAATATAGATATAAATAATAGAACAGTAAAGGTTAAGGAAAATAATGGAATGAAATTTATTTCTGGTTCTAACTTAGGTTTTAATTTAAAACAAATTGATAGAATATTTCCATTTTATAATCCTCCAGGAGCAAGAGGAGAAGATACATTTTTAAGTACGTGCATTTGCAATCGAGTTGTCAAAAAAATCCCTTGTTATATGTTTCATGATAGTTTTTTGTCCTGTGAACAGTTGCTTTTTGGTTCGTTGCCCAGTAATTTAAAAATTATGCAAGCTAATTCAGAAGATATTACTCAAAGATTTTTGAATGCATCTATTGGATGGATTCGGTATAAACCACTTTTACTTTATGTAACACAAAATAAAAATTATAAAAATGAAATTAATATAGTTGAAAAAAAGCTTGAAAAAGTTGTGCCATGTATATGTAATTACTTTAATGAAGAGAAATTTAGAATCATTTTAGATGAATTTGACTATTTTCATTTACATGTAAAAAAGCATTATAAGGATTTTAAACAAACTCAAATTGTATGGTCAAAATTAATGGATAGATTAAAAAAAAATGATGATAAAAATTATAGATAAGATGACAATTATTTGTTAAAAAACACTATATTTGTACGTTAGGGAGAAAAACCATATGAAAAACAAAAAAAATAAAATTGTTGTTATGGGAGATACCTGCATAAATGTATTACTTTGGAATATATTTCCTCAAGAAGAAAAAAAATGAATTGGGAGAATAACATTCATTTACGCCGTGTGTATATACCCGGAGCCACATTCCTTTTAGCAAAGATGATTGTCTTGGCAACGAAGCAAGAGGTTATTTCTCCCACTATTCCTGAAGGTATTCATTTAGGGAGTGATTGTTTTTTGTATTCATTTATTGAAATCAAAACATATCCTCGTTCTGTTAATGAAGGGGAATCCAAAGTTTACAGAGTTAGTAGATTTATGGGGGTTTCAGAGGTATCAGATGAGTTCATGGCAATGGTACCATTAGAAAAAGATGCGATTGATGCCTCCATTGTTGTCATTGATGATGAAAATAATGGATTCAATCAAAATAATGAGTGTTGGCCTGTAGCGGTTCAAAGTACGAAAACAACCCCGCTTGTTTTTTATAAAATGGATAATCCGATAGAAGGTAATCCGCTGCTGCAACACTTAGTTAGATATCATAATGATACAACTATTGTTATTATTAATGCTGATAATCTTCGTTCAAAGGGCGTTAATATTAGTAAAAGTATATCTTGGGAAAAAACGGCACTTGATTTTACGTGGCAGCTGAAAAACAACCCTAACTTATCGTTTTTATTAAAGTGTAAATATCTTATTGTTCTTTTTGGATTAGAGGGGGTTATTTATTGTGAAAATGATGATATGCATCAATCGTTTTTATGTTTTTTGCCATATGAGTTTGAGGGAGATTTTAGAAATAATAATTGCGGAGAAATGTATGGAATAGTTTCGGCTTTTGTGGCCGGCTTTTCGGCGGCATTTTTAGACTATAGAGTAGAAGAACTTGTAATTTCAATTTTCCAAGGAATTCGTGAAGGCATGAGTGCCATGAGAAAATATTTTTATTATGGATTTGGTGCAAAGGTGATTAGTGATTCTTTTCCAAATGCGCGCATATTTGAACAAAATTTGATTACAGATCCTGTTTTTGAATATGTACAAGATGTAAAAATACCCAATGTTTTAAATAAAGAATATCAAGATAGTTGGTCTATTTTACAAGAGAAAAGCTCTGCTAGTATTGCACAAATGGCATTTGATTTAGTTAAAAATGGAGAAGAAAATGTTTTAATGCATATACCTACTGCTAAATTTGGAAAATTAAAAACAATAGATAGAATTGAAATTGAAAGCTATCATACAATACAGAATTTAATTTCAGAATATATTTCATCAAAAAATGCCAATAGACCCCTATCTATTGCAATATTTGGCACTCCTGGATCTGGCAAATCTTATGGTTTAAATCAAATGGCTATTAGTAAATTTTCTGAAAGTATAAAAAAAGTGGATTATAATATTTCTCAGTTTTCGACATCCTTAGAGTTACAAAAAGCATTTCATCAAATAAGTGATTCTAATCTAGAAGGAAAAATACCGTTTGTTATTTTTGATGAATTTGATTCCTATTTTCATGAAAACTGGGGATGGTTAAAATATTTTTTATCACCAATGCAAGATGGTGTCTATAAAGATGAAGAAGGGTTTCACCCTATTGGGAAAGCTATATTCGTTTTTGTTGGAGGGACTAGTAGCTCCTTTTCTGAATTTTGTGGAGAAGAAATTAAAATTGAAAAAGAAAAACAACTATTTTTGAATAAGTTTAGAGATAGTAAGGGACCTGATTTTATTAGTAGATTAAGAGGGTATATTAATATACTTGGACCCAATCAAGTGAATAGTTTTGATCAGTTTTTTATGATTAGACGAGCAATGTTAATAAGATCATTACTTGAACAAAAGTTTCCTCACTTGGTTAACGAAAAAGGAATTGCACAGATTGATAATGGTGTCCTTAGAGCGATGCTAAAAATACCAAAATATAAACATGAATCCAGATCTGTAGAGGCAATTATGGACATGAGTATGTTAACTAAGGCTAAAAAATGGGAACAATCTTTTTTACCACCTAAAGAGCAGTTAAAACTTCATCTTGATGAAAAATTATTTTTAAGATATATGATGCATGATGCCATTTTTAGTGAAAAAGTCGATATAATAGCGGAATTACTAAGAAATAAATTTAATGCGTTGGATGAAGCTATTGTTGTTACAGGAGATAACACTTCCTTGAAATGGGAAAAAATGGAAGAAGGACCACGAAATTTTTATAGAGATCATGTTAAAAATATTCCAGAAGCAATTTTATTAATACAATATGATATATTATATGTTGATAATAAAATTGATAACAATCCTTTTTCGGAAAAAGAATTAAATATACTTTTTCGGTATGAATATAAACGGCGCAAAATTTATGATAAGATGAAAAAAGTAAGCTTTGTATCTCAAGATATATCTTCAGGTGAAGGGCTTAAAATGCAAATTTATCAAATGGTTACACTTTGGATTAATGCACTTTCTGAAGCAAATTTTAAATTAGAAAGATTAAATACTATAAATTAACACTAATATATTGTAGATTGTCAATGCTTAGTCAAACATTTTTGGGGCTATGAATAAAAGTCTGTAAATAAGGTCTTCTATGATAGTTAATAAAGAATTAATAAATCGTCATTTCGTTAGGGCTATCATGCCAGTAATCTGTCAGCGTACATAATGACCAGTTCACCTCTTACCTTTCCCCAATTCCGAAGTGGCATAGTCCATTTCTTGGCAGCCTCGAAAGTGGACAGGTACAAAGCCTTGAGCAGAGCTTGTGAACTTGGGAAAACACTTCGCTGACGGTTTAAACGGCGGTAGGAAGAATTTAAACTCTCAATGGTATTCGTTGTATAGAAAGCTGTACGAACGTCTAACGAAAACTTAAAGATTGGTGTTATGACATCCCAGTGATCATGCCACCGTTTCATGGCTGCTGGATACTGGGACGTCCATTTCTTATCTACTTCCTCTAACCGTTTGACAGCAGTTTTTTCGTCAGGAGCGGTATAGATCGTCCGAAGATCTCTGGCAAAATTCTTCATGTCCTTATTGGCTACATATTTAAGGGTATTACGTACCATATGCACAATACAGCGCTGGTGTTCTGTTTTTGGGAAGGCTGCAGCAATCGCTTCCTTAAGCCCTGTGAGTCCGTCCGAGCAGAGGATAAGAAGATCCTGCACGCCACGGTTCTTAAGACCGTTCAGAACACCCCGCCAGTATTTGGATTGTCCGACTAAGTGTTGACAATCCAGTCAAGCATCTGATGTAATGTATAACTTTTATATAAATTTGTCTGTTTCATTTTTTGATCCAGATACGATATAAGAATCAATGATGTAAATAGGTTATATCAATGTCGCTGAATTTTTCCATGATATCCTATATTTTGCACACGGGGGTGTGCAAAATCCGGATTATCGTTGTATTGTATCAAATACAGGGTAGGATTGGATGGGGTAACATCCAGGCTGGCATCGCAATCCTCAAATTCAGTATTAAGGAGTGGGAAGATGATGAAAACGAAAAAACAATCTGAGTTGTCAGCAAAAATTTTGTTGGGAATTGTTGCTGCAGGTTTGACCTTTGGTGTGAACGGAATTACCCAGGCGGCAGACCTTGTGAATGTGGTGGGTACGACTGAAACGGCTAACTACTTCCACAATCTGACGCCAACAGCAGCACAATACAGATATGGCAATATTATGAACAATACTTTAAGTACAGAGAATTATACCGGTGATTCAGATGCCGCCACAGGTGGCGGTATTTTTCCACAATGTGCTTTTAGTACCACAGCACTGAAGGGAGTACAGACGATTGTTATCATTAATGGGGAGGTTTCCGGAAATACTGTTAAAGGTGCTCAATATCGTGCTGAAGGCGGCGGAGTATTTTTAAAGGGTTCTAATGTACTATTTGTAAATAAACCGATTACAAATAATAAAGCTATCAGTGTTGATTTTGCTCATGGTGGTGCGGTTGCTACCCATTACAATGGCAATTCTATAGAATATAATGGCAAAACATATAACTACCTTGTTCCAGGTTCTGTTTCTTTCTACGCCTTAACAAATAAAACTGTTTCTTATACTGGCAATGATATTATCTTAACGAATACAGCTGACTATAACAAGTTTGATGAATATGCTGGAGAGGCCATCGCTCCTTCTGGCGGCGGCTTTTTATCGCTCTTTGCCTACGGAAATGCAACTTTTAATACCTATGATGGTGCATCGATAACTGTCGGCAACGAAACGCCTGCTACTGCAACAGAAGACTCTATTTCCAGTGCCATCGTGGTTGACGGCAGAACAGATGTCCCCGAGCCAGCTATCACCAAGAAGGGGAACGGTACCCTGACTATTAATAGCAGCCTCAACAGATATTATGGTACGTTCACCCAACAAGCTGGTACGGTTAATCTAAATCAAGATCTGAATTGGGCCAACAAATATGACCTTCAAGCGGGCACGCTGAACTTAAAAAATGTTACGCTAGACAATATGTATGACAAGTTGAAGCTGGAAAATCTTGAAAGCACAATCGACCCAGATGACAGCAGTGTATTACATACTTCGACGTACCTTGCTTATTTTGATAAAACATATAATCATACTATCGTAAACTCTACAGGCAATCTTGTTACCGCTGCCGGTACCACCGTCAACGCACAGGATGTAACCCTGAAAGACGGCGGTTCTATTAACGCTGAAGGCGCCCTGAACCTCACCGGCGACCTGTCTGCAGACGCCTCCACCGTTACGGCTGCCAACGCTACCATTGGCGGCACTGTCTCGTCCACGAACGGTTCCACCGTTACCCTGGGCGGCGATAGCCTGGCCCTTAGCAAAGTCAATGTGGATGCAAACAGCAGTGTTGCCCTGAACGGCGGTACCTTAACCGCGACCAAGCTTGCTGATTCCATCACGGGCGGCGGCAAAGTTACCCTGGCTGGCACCGCAACCCTGGCCACCACGGCTAACCAGATCTTTACTGATACGGATACCACAGAAAAAACAGCAGGGGAAAATGCGCTGACAAGCACTGCGGATGCTTCTGTCAAGTTCAAGGCTGGTACCCTGTCCCTGAGTGATGACTACAGCTATACGTATTTGACCAATATCCAAGGCGTCATGGACGGCCTGGCCGACTCTACTACGGCTCTCGTCATGACCGGCAACCTGGTAGATACTACTGGTGTCAGCAATACCCTTTCCACCGATGCTATCAGCACCATCGGCAACACGGCTGCGTTGGACAGCGTTACTGTAAATACTGATAACAAAGATTTGGTTATCGGCAGCACCACTACAGAAGACGGCGCTGCATCCGTTTCTCGCGGCTTCAGCGTTGCTTCCCTGGACCTGGGTTCTGCTGACAGTGTTACCGTTACCGGCGGCCAAAGCCTGACCCTGGGCGGCCGCAGTACCACGGACGTTATCACCACCACTTCTTCTAACGGCAGTGCTGAAGTAGCTCTGACGGACGGCAGCTCTCTGACCATCGGCAACGCAGCCGTTACTGCTGACCAGACGCTGAACGTAAACGCTTCTGTAGCTGCTACCAACAGCACCGTAACCACCAACGGCCAAACTACGGTGGAAGGCAATGTAAGCCTGACCGACTCCACCATCGCTGCAAACACGGGTTCCCTGACCCTTGCCAAAGACCTGACTACTTCTGGCACCTCCACCATCACTGGCGACGTAGCTGTGGCAGGTACCATTACCGGCACTGCCAACACCACCCTGAACCTGGGCACCGGCACCACCGCAGCTACTCTGACGGCCGACAAAGTCAGCCTGAACGGCGGCACCCTGTACCTGGATCCTGTGTGGAACGGAGGTACACAAATTGACGGTACGGAAGTAGCCATCGAATCCCTGGATGGCACCAACGTAGTAGTAGGTGAAAACTCCACCCTGACCCTGGGTTCCAAGGATACCACCGCTGCTGAAAACATGTTCAAGGAAACGGGTCTGTCCTGGGGCTCTTCCGGCATCCTGTCCGCCCTGTATCTGGCTTCCAGCCAAGACCTGACCAATAACAGCATCGTGGTAAGCAGCACGGCTGACAATACCAAGGCTGGTACCGCCGGCACCTTCTCCATGGGAGACAATTCCCTCCTGATGGTGAGCGGCAGCACCGTATCCGGCAGCAATACCGCAGCCATCACCGGTGTTTCTACCACCAGCGTTTCTGATTCTGCCAAACTCTACATTTCCGGCGCCACCGCAGGCACCACCTATAACATCCTGTCTGGTTCCAGCGTCAAATCCGGCAACGCCTGGTACGCCGATGCCAATGCCGACACCACCAGCAACGTATTCACCCATAACCAGTTGCTGAAATTCGTGGGTGCTGAAGGCAACGGCGATACCCAGTACTCCGTTACCGCCGAAGCTAAGGACGCCACTGACGTTTATGGCAATGCCCTGAACGCAGCTAACGTAGTTTCCGCAGTTGTAGCTGCTGGCGGCGCCGCTGGTACCCTGTTTGGCAATGCGGCCAATAGCGACGTCCACAGCACCACCGCTTCTCAGGTAAACGCCCTGAACAGCGCCACCTCCCTCACCGAACTGGCTGGCGTTCAGCATGGTCTGTACACTGCTGGTAACCTGTTTACCGGCGCCGTTGCCAACCACTTGGCTGATGTCAAAGACACCACCCTGGATAAAGACCTGTGGGCTCACTACATCCATGACAAGGAAAACATCCGCGGCCTGGCTGTGGACGGCCTGTCCGGTGCAGACTACGATGCCCAGTACAACGGCGTGGTAGTAGGTTCCGACCTGTACCATAAGAATGGCGTGGTTGCCGGTGCAGCCCTGACCTACATGGACGGCTCCTTCTCCGGCAATACCGATACCGCTTCCACCAAGAATGATGCCGACTACTACGGCCTGAGCCTGTACGGCAGAGTACGCAGAGGCCAAACCTCCTACCTGGGCGACATCTCCTGGCTGCATGGCAAGAACGATCTCAGCCAGTACAACAGCGGCAGCGAGATTACCGGCGACGTTTCCTCCAACGCCTACACCGCCGGCGTACGGGCTGAACACGACTTCGCAGCCGGCGACGGCACCCTGACCCCGTATGCAGGTGTACGGTACGCCCACCTGGACTACGGCAACTACACCGACAGCCTGGGCATCCACCACGACAGCGACAACGCCAACCTGTGGCTGATCCCCGTAGGCCTGCGTTATACCCAAGACTTTGCGATGGACGGCTGGAACGTGAAACCCATTGCCGAAGCAGGCTACCTGTGGACCCTGGGTGACCGCAACAGCGACGAACGCCTGAACCTGAACGGTTCCTCCAGCACCTTCGGCTACGACGTATCCGACTCCGGCAGCTTCTACGGCCGCCTGGGCATCGAAGCAGAACACGGCCCCATGACCTATGGCCTGGGCTACCAGTACCAGAAAGGCAGCGACGTACGCAGCAACGTATGGAGCCTGGCCCTGCGGTACAAGTTCTAATAGGCTTTCCCCTTCCCTTCGGGGAAAGTGCACTTCCCATATATGAAAAACCAAAAAGAGCAGTCACAGCCCCATCTGTGATTGCTCTTTTTGGTTTAGTTTGCGGGAAGGTGCCTGACGTTAGGGAGGCGGATGGATCCAGTACGCACTAGCCCCTGCTGACCGCACGACCAAAAATCTGGTACAGAGTTTTCTACAGCAAAAATTTGCCCACGGGCAAATTTCCCGTCGTTGAGCTACCTAACGGTCCGCACTAGCCCCAAAAGGGGACAAATTTTCCCCCAATTGGGGGAAACGGCGCAAAGCGCCGATAGAGGAGCACTCTCCGTCTAATAGCCCTCAACATTTATGGGGAGGGTGTCGCACTCCGTGCGACGGGAAGGGCGGATGCCACCTGCGCCCGGAGTGGTTCGCGGCTTGCTGTTCATCATCGTCCTTCGGACTCGATTCACAGGCCGCTATCACAGGGGTCGTATATTCCACCCTTCTGCGGCTAAAGCCTTGAATGGTGGATACGACTCCCTGCGTGCGAGGTCAACTTCTAGAGAAAATACGCAATAATAATATACTTTATCCTGCTTATATACCCCCACATTGTGCTCAGTAAAAAGTAAGTTTAGAAATGTAGTGGTGCCTAATTGATTTCCTCAACCAAATGTTGCGGTCGCGTCCAAACAGCGTCGCAAGTATTCTATAAGCTGTTTGGTACACGCGAGCCATGTGATAGCCGTCCAAGAAGCAAGTCCGTGAGGACGCTGCTGATTGGAGCACGGCGAACCACTCGAGAGGTGTCACCGGAAGGTGACGAAGAGAGTTTAAAAAATGTAGAATAGCAATATTATTATACTTTACATCGAGTATAAAATATGCATTTAAACTTCCTTCGTCATCCCTGCGGGCTGACACCTACCACACGCTTGTGGTAGGCTTTCAGACTAATGGCTTTAGGGTTAATAATTATTTAAAACTGCCTACCACACGCTTGTGGTAGGCTTTCAGACCGCCACGGGTCAAGTATAATCTAAAATATAGTGCTGATATAAAGATGACCAGTACTTACTAAGAACGCTTCCTGCAAACGTGTAGGAAGTGGCACCGGTAGGTGCCGATAGAAGTTTAATTGCAGCTTTAGCGGCCATAGGCCGCAGAAGGAGCACTCTCCGTCATCCTTCGGATGCCACCTGCGCCCGCTTGCGTGCGAGGTCAACTTCTAGAGAAAATACGCAATAATAATATACTTAATCCTGCTTATATACCCCCCACATTGTGCTCAGTAAAAAGTAAGTTTAGAAATATAGTGGTGCCTAATTGATTTCCTCGACCAAACGTGGGAGATGCGCCTATTCCAAAGCTATTAAAGGCGCAGAGGGGGCACGAAACTGCGGGAAGGTGCCTGACGCTAGAAAGGCGTATGGGTCCGTCTAGACTATCTAATGATTCAAGTGCCTATAAAGAATAGTGTTGTCTTTTGTGGATGATAACAAACACCCCTGGAACGGCCGTAAGCCATTTCAGGGGTGTTAAGGTTTTGCAAGTTTTAATTTGCCATATTCAAATTAATGTAGGCCTGCATTTCTCTGTAGGCGTCAAGGCTGTCCTGGAGCTGGGGCAGGAGCATGGCGAAGTCGTGGGACATGCCGGGGTAAACGGTCAGGGTGACTTTGACGCCGTCTTTGACGGCTTTGTCGGTGAGTTTGGTGCAGTCATCCAGGAAGAGTTCATAGCCGCCGGCTTGGATCAGCATGGGAGGCAGTCCGGTCAGGTCGCCGTAGAGAGGGGACAGGCGGACATCATTCAGGGCCATGCCTTTGGGGGCGTAGCTGGGATTGTTGATTTCATGCAGCATTCCTTTATTGATTTCTCCCAGGCTCAGGTCTTTTTTCACGTTGTCCTGACGGGACGGGGACTGGGTTTCCATGGTGGTCCAGGGAGAGGGGAGTACTAGCAGGCCGGGTTGGGGCAGGTTTTGTTTTTTCAGTTCCAGGGCCAGGGCCAAAGCCAGGTTGCCGCCGGCAGAATCGCCGAAAAGAATCAGCTCTTTGGGATTGGTGCCGCGTTTCAGAATGGTCTTATAGGCGGTGACCATGTCGTTCAAGGCTGCCGGGTACGGATTTTTGGGAGCAATGCGATAATCCACCAGGTAGGTGTCCTTGGCATTGGCCACCACGGATTGCCGTACGGCCAGGTTCTTATAGTCGTTGTTCAGGGGGACGATGTAACCGCCGCCATGGACCTGGAGTACGGTGCGGTTGGGGTCGCCTTTGGGGTTCTCCAGTTTCACCATATTCAGCTTTTTGACCTTGAACGGGGTGTAGGTCCAGCCATCGGGCACGGAAAATTGGGAAGTCTCCGCACCGGTAACGGCCACTTTGAAATAGGCATCCATCTCTTTGTAGATGTAGGCCTGCTTGGCTTTGTCATCCTGGATTTGGACGCCTTGCTGGTTCAGGGACCAGGCGGGGGCGGCACTGACGGAAAAACCACCGGCAAATAAGCTGAAACCTAACAAGCCGGCTGCAGCCAGTCTGCGCAATTTGAGATTCATACAATCAGCTCCTTTACATTTTTATGAAAATTCACTTGTAGGACACATTTTCTGTATCTATTATACGCCTAATAATTGTTAGAGTCCAAGTAATTTATAAAATTTATAGAATATTTTAGGGCTGGGAATGGTTCACCTCTCCAGCTGCAGATTGATCAAGTCCCTGATTTCGGCGTAGGAATCGATGCTGTCCTGGAGCTCCGTCAGGTTCCTGACAAAGTCGTTGGGCATACTGGGGTACACGGTGAAGGTGACTTTCACGCTGTCTTCAGCGGCTTTTTGGGCCAGGGCTTTACAGTCGTCCAGAAAGAGTTCATAGCCGCCGGCTTGCCTCAGCAAAAGGAAAACACCCCAAAGCTGGAGTTTGGGGTCCAGTCTTGGGGTGTTCTTTTAGGGCTGGTGCGAATACGTTCAAGACAGCCTTACTAAGGTTTTTTGCTTATTTGGCCAGGTTCAGATTGATGAAGCTTTGGATTTCGGCGTAGGAATCCAGGCTTTCCTGGAGCTCAGGGATACACATATTGAAGTCGTGGGACATATTGGGATAGATGGTCAGGGTGACTTTCACATTGTCTTCAGCGGCTTTTTGGGCCAGGGTCAGGGCGTCATCCCGGAACAGTTCGTAGGCGCCGGCTTGAATCAGCATAGGAGGCAGGCCGGTCAGGTCGGCTTTTACCAGGGACAGGCGCGGATCGCTAAGCTTCATTCCTTTGGGGGCATAGGTGGGGTGATTGATTTCGTAGAACATTTTCTGGTTGGTTTCGCCCAGGACCAGGTCTTTCTTTACATTACCCTGGCGGGAAGCGGATTGGGTTTCGAAGGTGGCCCAGGGGGAATCCAGCACCAGCAGGCCGGGCTGGGGCAGTTTTTCTTCCTTTAATTTTACAGCCAGGGCCAGAGCCAGGTTGCCGCCGGCGGAATCACCAAAAAGGACAATCTGCTGGGGCTTGGTGCCTTGGGCCAGTACGGATTTGTAGGCGGTCAAGGCATCTTCCAGGGCTGCGGGGTACGGATTCTGGGGTGCCAGGCGATAGTTCACCATATAGGTGTCTTTGGCGTCTGCCAGTACGGCCTGGCGTACGGCCAGGTTCTTGTAGCCGTTGTGCAGGGGAACCACGTAGCCGCCGCCATGGAGCTGCAGGACGGTACGGTTGGCGTCGCCTTTGGGATTGGTTAATTTTTCCAGGGTAACGTTTTGGGCCTGGTATTTGGTGTAGGTCCAGCCGTCGGGGGCAGCAAAGTCTGCGGGCTTTTGGGCGGGATGGAAATAGGCATCCATGCGCTTGGCCACGTAGGCCTGTTTGGCGGTGTTTTCTTCAATTTTGACGCCGGGTTGGTTCAGGCTCCAGGCTGGAGCAGCGTAAACGGAAAGGGAGCCGGCAAAAAGGCTGAAGCCTAAGATGCTGGCGGTGATGACTTGACGCAATTTGGTATGCATTGGGGTACCTCCTTTGGTACAAACAAGATAGATTATTTTTATTATAAACCTGGAACCCGGCTCTAAGGCAAGAGTGTGAAGGCAAAAAGCTGATAGAATCTGGCTATCCTGGACTATACGCAAAAGCTATCGGTGCTATGCAGAAGGGGCAGTTGTAAATGCTTTGATTTCTACTATAATAGTAGAGTACAGAAAATTGTCTAGGAAAGTGTGAACGAGATGAGTGACGGAATTCGGAAAGGGAATCTGTGGAAGCAGATTCTGTTATTTGCCCTGCCCCTGGCGGCTACCACCATGCTGGAGCAGCTGTTCAACTCCACGGACGTGATTGTGGTGGGACGGTTTGCCAGCAGCAATGCTTTGGCAGCGGTGGGCAGCACCAGTTCGGTGGTGAATTTGTATATTACGATTTTTACGGGACTGGCCATTGGGGCCAATGTGCTGACGGCCCAGAACATTGGAGCCCGGAATCAGGCCAAGGTAACCCAGGCAGTGCATACGTCCTTGGCTCTGGCGCTGCTTAGCGGGCTATTGATGACCCTATTTGGGTACTTTACGGCGGAGCCGCTGCTGGTGGCCATGGGGACGCCGGCGGAAATCATGGATCTGGCGGTAAGCTACCTGAGAATCTATACCCTGGGGTCCATTTTCATCATGCTGTACAACTTTGAATCGGCCATTATGCGGGCCAACGGGGACACCAAAAGGCCCCTGTACTGCCTGCTGTTTTCCGGGGCACTGAATGTGGTGCTGAACTTGTTCTTCGTTATCGGCTGCGGGCTGTCGGTGGCCGGGGTGGCCATTGCTACGGTGCTGGCCAACGGGGTAGGGGCGCTGCTGCTCCTGCACTTTCTCCGGTCGGAAAAGAATATGGTTCAGGTGCGGCTGTCCTGGGTGCGGCTGGATATGCCCATGCTCCGGGAGATTCTGCGGATTGGGATTCCGGCGGCCATTCAGGGGGCCATGTTCAATGCGGCCAATGTGGTAATCCAGACTGGGTTCAACCAGTTGGGGGCAGACATTATTGCGGCCTCCACCATTGGGGTCAATGCGGAGATTTTTGCCTTCTACCTGATGAACAGCTTCAACCAGGCGGCGGTTACCTTCAACGGGCAGAATTTCGGGGCAGGGAACTACGCCCGGTGCCGGAAGTCCACCCGGGTGGCCATGATTCTGGCGGAAGTGATTTCCATGGGCTTTGTGGGGCTGCTGCTGGTATTCCGGGTGCCGTTTGCGGCACTGTACACCACCAGCCAGACCATCATCGAACTGGCGCAGGTGCGGTTAATCTACGTGCTGCCCTTTGAAGTGTTCAACATTATGATTGAAGTGTATTCCGGGTCCCTGCGGGGGCTGGGGTATTCTTCCGTGCCGGCGGCTATGTGTGCCATTTTCGTCTGCGGCGTGCGGCTGTTGTGGCTGTTTTTGGTATTCCCCCGTTACCATACGTATTTCTGCCTGTTGGTGGTGTACCCCATCAGCTGGATCCTCACCAGCGGAGCGCTGGCGGTGTGCTACTACAGCATAAGAAGAAAGGTGTTGCCACTGAAGACGGTGGAAGCCTGAGAAAAAATAATAGCTTGGCAACAACTCCCCTCCAAAAGGAAAATGGCGGGGAGTTTTCTTATGGGAAGTTTAGAAGACTTTCTTCGGCAGCCTCTATGGCACGGGTAGATTTTCTTTTCAAATTCTGCTGCAATGTTGTAAAAACAACATACTTCTTTCGCCCTTATATGTATACTAAAATTATACAGAAGGCTGTAAGGTACAGCGGTAAATCGATGTATGCAGTTAAGAAAGGAAATTTCTATGGCAAATCCCAAAACTTTCCAAGTAGATATAGAAAAATGCAAGGCCCTGGTTCAGCTGAAAAGGGACTATTTCAGCGGCAAGCTGTCTTTTGAGGAGGCCCGTGAGCTTCTGGTGCAGCGGTTTCCGGTGGTGACGCCGGAAGAGTTCGCCTATGGGGAGCAGCAGCTGAAGGAAGAAGGGGTCACGGACCAGGATATGCAGGACCGGATGGACGACCTGCTCCGGCTATTTGAACCGGTCTTGCAGGTGCGGAAGCTGGACAGCCTGCCGGAGGGGCACCCGGTAAAAAGCTATCTGGACGAAAACCGGGCGCTGGAGCCGGTACTGGCCCAGGCGGAAGCCCTGCTGCAGAAAGACAAGTTCATCAAGAACCCCTGGCTGGAGGTATACGACAAGCTGCTGGCGTATATCAAACACATTACCCGGAAGCACAACCAACTGTTTCCTTTCCTGGAAAAGGCGGGATTTGACCGTCCCACCGCCGTGATGTGGGCCTTTGACGATGCGGTCAGGGACAAAATCCTGAAGGGCAGCCGCCTGCTGCAGCAGGGGAATGAGACAGAATTTCTGGCCTTTCAGCCAGAAGTGGTGGCCGACCTCCGGGATATTATGGGGAAAGAGGAAACCATTCTGTTTCCTACGGCGCTCCGGGTGCTGACGGAGGGGGACTTCCGGAAAATGCGCATTGGGGAGGAAGAAGTGGGCTTTGCCAACATCCCGGAACCGATGGGCTTTCTGCCGGAAAAGGCCCAGCCCCAGGTGCAGGGTGCAGCGGTGCCTCAGGGCTTTATGGGGGAACTGGACGCACTGCTGCAAAAGTACCAGGTGGGGAAATCGGCCCAGGAATTCCTGGACGTGGCCAATGGGCAGTTGACCCTGGAGCAGATCAATTTAATCTACCGGCATTTGCCCATTGACCTGACCTTCACCGATGAAAACGACATTGTAAAGTTCTACTCGGATTCCAAGGAGAGAATCTTTGACCGGAGCGCCGGGGTAATCGGCCGGGTCATGCAGAACTGCCATCCCCGTTCGGTGCTGCCGGTGGTGAACAAGGTGGTGGAGCTGCTGCGCACCGGGCAAAAGGATAAAATCGAGTTCTCCCTGCGGAAGAAGGGAATGCTGGTTCACGTGAACTACATTGCCGTGCGAGACGAAAGCGGCAAGTTCCGGGGCATCCTGGAAACCATGCAGAACATTGCCCCACTGAAAAAGGATTTCGAAGGGGACCTGGTGGAGGCGGTGCCGTCTTCCCATAAAGCAGAGAAAACTCCTGGGGAGCAGGAGAAGCCGGAAGCAAAAGAGGCAGCGGGGGCTGCCCAGCAGGATCCGGCGGAAACAGTGGACCTGTCCATTACCATGGCGGGGCTGATGGATAAGTACCCGTATCTGAAGGACTATTTCGTCACGCTGAACCCCATGTTCAAGAAGATGCAAAATCCCATTACCTTTGCGGCGGTGGGGCGGTTTGTAACGCTGCAAATGGTGGCGCAGCGGGGCGGCTTTGTACCGGAAGAACTGCTGGAAAAGGTACGGGCAGAGATTCGAAGACACCAATAAGCGGGAAATAGAAAAGGGGAAAACAAAAAATGACTTGCGGCTCCTATGGGGGGGAGTTCACAAGTCATTTTTGTGCATTGTGTTGGGATTATTAAGGGTGGCAGGCAGCTGCGCCTGTCGGGCTGCTCTTACAGTCTATGGGAGGAGTTCAGTACGTCCTTCATCTTGTGGGCAACCATTTGTTTGATGGCTTCGCGGCCCTTGCCCAGGTAGGAACGGGGATCGAAGTCTTCCGGATGTTCTGCCAGGTATTGGCGGATGGAAGCGGTCATGGCCAGACGCAGGTCAGTATCGATGTTGATTTTGCAGACGCCGAAGGTGCCGGCTTTTTTCAGCATATCTTCCGGGCAGCCCTGTGCGCCTTCGATTTTGCCGCCAAATTCGTTGCATTTTGCCACGAATTCAGGCAGTACGGTGGAAGCACCATGGAGTACCAGGGGGAAGCCGGGCAGCAGGTTGGTGATTTTTTCCAGACGGGCAAAGTCCAGTTCGGGTTTGCCTTTAAATTTGTAGGCGCCGTGGCTGGTGCCGATGGCGATGGCCAGGGAGTCAACGCCGGTGCGTTCTACGAATTCTACAGCCTGGTCCGGATCGGTGTAGGTGGCGTCTTTGGTGTTGACCTTGACGGCATCTTCTACGCCGGCCAGTTTGCCCAGCTCAGCTTCTACTACAACGCCTTTGTTGTGGGCATAATCTACTACCCGTTTGGTCAGTTCGATGTTTTCTTCGAAGGGATATTTGGAGCCGTCGATCATTACGGAGGTGAAGCCGCCGTCTACGCAGGCTTTGCAGATATCGAAATCAGCGCCGTGGTCCAGGTGGAGCACGATGGGCAGGTTGGTGTCTTCTACAGCAGCCTGTACCAGGCTCAGCAGGTAGGCGTGTTTGGCATATTTGCGGGCGCCGGCGGAAACTTGCAGGATCAGGGGAGATTCTTCCTCTTTGGCTGCGTCTACAATACCTTGGATAATTTCCATGTTATTGACGTTAAAAGCGCCTACAGCATAATGGCCTTCATAGGCTTTTTTGAACATTTCTTTAGAAGTTACTAATGGCATATTTGACCCTCCTAGATTTTTTCTACGGTACTCATTATACCATACCTGGGGAAAATTTTCCCTGCTGAATGTAGGCCAAAAAGTCGGCAGGCAGGGGCGCGGTAATCCGCAGGGGCGCCCTGGTCAGGGGGTGTATAAGCTCCAGGGTTTTTGCGTGGAGCAGGTGGCGGCTCTGGGGCCCCGGGGGACCGTACAGGTGGTCGCCTGCCAGGGGATGGCCGGCGTGGGCGCAGTGGACCCGTATCTGGTGGGTGCGGCCGGTTTCCAGGGTAAACTGGACCAGGTCATAGTCCCCAAAGGTCTCAAGGACCTGGTAATGGGTAACGGCCGGGGCGCCGCTGGGGTCCACCTGGCGGCGGATAATGGAGCCGGGAGCCCGGGCAATGGGGCCATTCAGGCAGCCCTTGGGCGGGTCCCAATGGCCTGTGGTAAGACCCCAGTATTCTTTGCGGAGCTTCTGCTGGCTGAGCATATGGTGGATGCAGGCGTTTTTGGCAAAAAGCACCAGGCCGGAGGTTTCCCGGTCCAGGCGGGAGACCGGGTGGATGGCGGCGGGAATCTGGTGAGTCTGGTAATACCAGGCTACCCGGCGGCTCAGGGCCGGCTGGGGGTCAGGACTGGAATTGTGGGTTACCAGACCGGCAGGCTTGTTTACCGCCAGCAGCACGTCATCTTCGTAGACGATGTCTAGAGCCGCGGGCTCGGGCTCCACGGCGGAGGTCTCGGGAAGAAATTCCCAGGTGACGGTGTCGCCGGGGCTCAGCAGCAGGTCCCAGGACGTGGGAGCGCCGTTAACCTTCAGGACGCCGGCTTCCTTACATTTCTTCCAATATTGCTGGCTCATACCCCACTGGAGCAGCAGGGTCTTCAGGCGTAGGGGGGACTTTTCAGGGCTAAGGGTTAGACTGGGCAAAGGGAACCTCCTTGGGGCAAGTGTTGACTATGGGGGAAACATCAGTTAAGATGAACGGGTGGAAAGAACGTACAGGCTTTTTGGCTGTACGGCTATCTACACCAATAATACGCAATCCACGCAGGAATGGGGATATTAAATGAACAAGAAGATATTGGCCTTGGCGGTGCTGGGCTGTACGCTTTTCAGCAGCCAGGCTTTGGCAAAAGACGCAGATTGGAACCTCCTGGGCGAAAACAAGTCCGGGGCTTACTATGTGGACGCAGCTTCCCTTAAACCGGTGGGCAAGGAAGCGGACCTGACCCAGGCTTCCACCAAGGCGGTATTTAAGGACAAGGCGTTTTTGCGCATTCTTAACGACCACTTTGCCAAAAAACTGAAGGAAAACGATACAGCGGCCGGTTGTGAGCTTATTGTAACACTGAATTCGGTCCAAAACACCTATAAAATTGACCAGATCAAAGTGGTATCGGAAAAGGGCAAGACCTTGGAGTCCAGAAAGCTCCAGGAGGAGTTCTCTCCCATTCCGGCCAGGACCTTTGTGGCACAGCTGAACCAGGAAGTGAAGGCCTGGAAAATCCAAAAAAGCCACCCCTTGACTGTAGGGCGGGTAAAGCCCGGGGAAAAGGGCAAGCGGCTGAAGGTGAAGAAGGCTTCCAGTTCTCCTGCACTCCGGGTGGGCAAGGCAACCAAGCCTAAGGCTGCAAAAGCAAAGGTTGTACCCGTGAAGAAAACCCAGAAAGGAACCAACTAACTATGAAAATCAGAGGCTTTGAAAAAATTACTTCCTATCAAAATATGGATTTCCCCCTGCCCAGCAGACAAACCAGCCGCAGCGCCGGCTACGACATCTATCTGCCGGAAGAAGTCACCATTCCGGCCCATACCCAGAAGCTGGTGCCTACGGGAATCAAGGCGTATATGCAGGACAACGAATACCTGGGTATCCACATTCGCTCCAGCATGGCTGTAAAACGCCATTTGCGCCTGGTAAATAATGAAGGGATTGTAGATGCGGACTACTACAACAACCCGGACAACGAGGGTCATATGCTGCTGGCACTGTACAATGACAGCGACGAGGACGTGACTCTGCAAAAGGGCGAACGGGTGGCCCAGGGGATTTTCTATCAATATCTGTTGGCTGACCAGGACGGCGCCACCCCCAAACAGGAGCGCAGCGGCGGCTTTGGCAGCACCAAATAAGGAGCGATGCGCAATGAGCGACAATAAATGGAAGAAAATGGCGGATGCGGTGGATACCATCGGCGACTGGGCCGGCTACCATATTTATGAATGGTTCAAGCTGTTCCCGGAAGCCAGGGTAACAGCCCTGCGGGAATATATGTACGTGAAGGCCCATCTGGTGCAAAGCTGCGCCAAAATGGTGGGCCAGACCTACAGCCTGGAAGAATGGAACGATTTTTACCTGACCCTGGGCAAACAGATGGAAGCTACCCCGGACTACAGCTACGGGGCCAATTATGAGGAAATGTGTGAGGCCCTCCACGCCTATGAAGGGCTGAGCCTGCCCCAGGTACGCCAGGTCTTTGCCAAACGGGCAGGAATCGGGGCTACCGTATATTCCCAGCAATTTGTACCGGAATTAACAAATTTGTTCAGCCGGTGCATGGCAGATTTACGAAAAAACATTAAATAAGGCAAAAAGTGACGAAATTTGCTCAAATCGGTTGACATTTCGGCGCAGAATGCCTATACTAAAACCATAAAATTTACAAGTGATAGAGGCGCGGAAACGATCAGTAGTTTTCTGAGGGACACCAAAGAGGAAAATGAAAGGCCAACCGCCGAAGCAGGACCGTGGGTACATGGCCGTGCTGGGCTGCAGATCAAGAATCTGCAGACTGTCGCCTTAGGGTGGAGAGCTATCAATGATGTGGAATGAACAAGAGCTTCCTGGCAAAAGGAACGCTTCTATTTCTATAAGTCATTGGGCTCGCTCAATGACTTATTTTTTTAGGACAAAAGGAGAGATGGCTTCATGGTAAAAGTATTGGTAAACGGTGCATTGGGTAAGATGGGTCATACGGTTGTCCAAACGGTACTGAAACAAAGCGATATGGAACTGGTAGGCGCTGTAGATGTATTCGGGGAAGGCAAAACCGTGGAAGGCACGCCGGTGGATACCGATCTGGCAGCTGCCCTGGCCGCCCACAAACCTGATGTAGTGGTGGACTTCACCCGGCCGGATGTAGTTATGAATAGTCTTCGGACCATCTTGAACGCTAAAGTGAACGCTGTAGTGGGCACCACCGGTTTTACCAAGGAAAACTTGGACGAACTGGATGCCCTGGCCAAAAAGAATGATGTGGGCGTGCTGGTTTGCCCCAACTTTGCAATGGGCGCTGTGCTGATGATGAAAATCGCCACGGAAGTGGCCAAGTATTTCCCCCAAGTGGAAATCATCGAAATGCACCACGACCAAAAACTGGATGCGCCTTCCGGTACCGCCGTACTGACGGCCCAGAAATTGGCAGAAGCCAGAGGCGGGTTTGTAGCCCAGGGCAATCCGGATGAAACGGAAAAGCTGCCCCATGCCAGAGGTGCTGAATACGAAGGCATGAGAATCCACTCTGTTCGCCTGCCGGGCTTTGTGGCCAGCCAGGAAATCATCTTCGGCAGCATGGGCGAAACCCTGACGGTCCGCAACGATCCTGTCAGCCGGGAATGCTATATGCCGGGGGTTATGCTGGGCTGCCGTACCATGGTTAACAAAAAAGGTCTTGTCTACGGACTGGACGCCATTTTATAACATATCTAAAAACAATCGCTAGGGAAATAGAAAGGGGTACACATCATGAAACAATACAATTTGGCAATTTTGGGCGCTACGGGTGCCGTAGGTCAAGAATTTATCAATCTGCTGAACGAACGGGATTTCCCGTTTGCCAACCTGAAGCTGCTGGCTTCTGCCCGCTCTGCTGGCAAGGAACTGACCGTTCGGGGCAAAACCTATAAAGTGGAAGAAGCCAAGGCTGATTCCTTTAACGGCATTGACGTGGCTCTGTTTGCCGGCGGCTCCATCAGCAAGGAATTTGCTCCTATCGCTGTAAAAGCCGGCGCTGTGGTTATCGACAACTCCAGCACCTATCGGATGGACCCGGATGTGCCTCTGATTGTTCCGGAAGTAAACCCCCAGGACATCCAAAAACATCACGGCATCATTGCCAACCCCAACTGCTCCACCATTATCATGGTGATGGCCCTGAAACCCATCTATGACCTGGCTCGGATCAAACGGATCATCGTTTCCACCTACCAGGCTGCTTCCGGCGCCGGCAAAGACGGCCTGGACGAACTGGAACGCCAGATTCAGGAAGCTGCTGCCGGCAAAGAAATGGAAGCACATATTTTCCCCAGCGCTGGCATGCCGAAACATTATCCTCTGGCCCTGAACCTGATTCCGCAAATCGACGTATTCCTGGATAACCTGTACACCAAGGAAGAAATGAAGATGGTCAACGAAACCAAGAAAATCTTCTCCGATCCGGAAATGCGGGTAACGGCTACTACCGTTCGGGTACCTGTGTACAGAAGCCACAGCGAATCCGTCAACGTGGAACTGGAACACGATGTGGACCTGGCTGAAATCCGCAAGGCTTTGGCCAATTTCCCCGGCGTTGTGCTGCAGGACGATCCTTCCCAGCAGGTATATCCTATGCCCCTCTACACTTCCGGCCTGAACGATGTGTATGTAGGCCGTCTGAGACGGGACGAATCCGCTGCCAATAGCTTCAACTTCTGGTGCGTAGGGGACCAGATTCGTAAGGGCGCTGCCCTGAACACCCTGCAAATTGCAGAGACCATGGTTAAAAACGGCTGGCTGTAAGCAAAGAGGAGTCTGAGAGACATGAAAATCATTGTACAAAAATTCGGAGGAACGTCCGTAGCATCTCCTCACACCCGTGAGCTGGTTGTGAACAAAGTCAAGGAAGCTATCGGCAATGGCTATTCCCCTGTGGTAGTGGTATCTGCCATGGGCCGCAAGGGCGATCCCTTTGCCACCGATACGCTGATCAATATGCTGAAATCCGTGAACCCCTCTCCGGAGGATCACGAAATGGATCTGCTCATGGCTTGTGGGGAAATCATTTCCTCCGCAGTCATGGCGGCTACCTTGCAGGAAGCGGGCCTGAAGTCCAAAGCCCTGACTGGCGGCCAGGCAGGCATGATTACCGATAACGAATACGGCAACGCCAAAATCCGTAAGGTGGAACCGGATCACCTGCTGCAGCTGATTGAGCAGGGCATTATCCCGGTTATCTGCGGGTTCCAAGGGGTAACCGAAGACCATAAGAACATCACCACCCTGGGCCGGGGCGGCAGCGATACCTCTGCAGCCGCTTTCGGGGTAGCCCTGAAGGCTGACAAGGTGGAAATCTATACCGATGTGGACGGCGTTATGACCGCTGACCCCCGGGTAGTAAAAGATGCCAAGATTATCAAACAAATTTCCTACGATGAAATCCGGGAAATGGCCCACCAGGGCGCCAAGGTAATTCACCCCAGAGCGGTGGAAATCGTCATGCGCTACGGGGTGCCCATGGTAGTCAAGAGCACGTTCTCTGATGCCCCGGGCACGCTGATTACCAAGGAAGAAGATAACAACCCGGATATGGAGCAGCAGGACGATGTAAAAGGCCAGCATGCTTCCGGCGTGGCCAGCAAAACCGGCCTGTCCTTCTTTCAGGTAGAACTGGAACCGGGTGCCACCCACAACGGCAGTGAGCTGTTCGATACCCTGGCCCACAGAGGGGTCAGCATCGGCACCATGAGCCTCCAGCCCAGTTCCCTGATGTTTGCCACCTACAGTGCTGTAGCCAAAGATGCGGCTAAGGTGCTGGATGACCTGCATTTCAACTATACATTAACCGAAAATTGTGCTAAAGTAACGGTTGTCGGCGCTCACATGGGCGGGGTTCCCGGCATCATGGCCCGGTTCATCCTGGCCCTGACGGATGCAGGGATTCCCATTCTGCAAACCACTGATTCTGACAATCTCATTTCTGCCATTGTCAAGGACGACCAAGTGGATGCTGCTGTGAATGCGCTGCACAAGGCTTTTAAATCTCGGGAAGGTGAAGCGGAATGACTAGAACAAAACCCTACTTTGGTCGTTTGATGACGGCCATGGTAACCTTCTTTCACGAAGACGGCTCCCTGAATGCTGACGGCACAGCGGACTTTGCTGCCTGGCTGGTGGAACATGGCTCTGACGCAATCCTGGTTTCTGGGACCAGCGGCGAAGCCCCTACCATGACCGTGGAAGAAAAGGAAGAACTGTTTACCAAAGTAATTGCCAAGATTAACCATAAAGCTCCGGTAATCGTAGGCACCGGCTCCAACAACACGGCTGATGTGCTGAAGATGAACGAACTGGCAGAAAAAGTAGGCGCCGATGGGGTGCTGGTGGTGGGACCGTACTACAACAAACCGTCCCAGGAAGGTTTTTACCAGCATTTTAAGACCATTGCAGAGCATACCAAACTGCCGATTATCATCTACAACGTGCCCGGCCGTACCGGCACCAACATTCTGCCGGAGACCATCAACCGGTTGGCCCGGGAATGCTCCAACATTGTGGCAGTAAAGGAAGCTTCCGGCAATGTCAGCCAGGTGGCAGAACTGTACCGTATTGCTCCGGAAGATTTCTCCATCTACAGCGGTGATGACGGTTTAATCCTGCCGCTGATGAGCGTAGGGGCTGTGGGCCTCATCTCCGTACTCAGCAACGTAGGCGGAGAACTGCTCCAGGACCTGATGACCAGCTACGAAAAGGGCGAAGTACAAAAGGCCCGGGATTTGAATGCCAAGATGATTCCCCAGGCCAGATCCATGTTCCTGGTAAGCAACCCCATTCCCATCAAGGAAGCGGTTACCAAAATGACTCCCTTTAATGCCGGTCCGTACCGCCTGCCCCTGTGCCCGATGACGGACGCAGAACGGGCCAAGGTAACGGCTGCCTGGAAAGAAAGTGGCCTGCTGTAACAGCAAGGGCTGCACCACATAAGTTTGCGTTTGACCAAAACCACATGCAGTACCCGGACCTGCTGGGGGAAACCCTGGCAGGTCTTTTGGGCGTGCAAACCGTGTAATTGGACTCTTGACAAGCGGACATTTTTAGAGGAAAATGGTTACAGAAAAGATATCGGATGCATTGGCTAAAAGAGGAGACTAAAATTTATGAAACATTTGTTACAGCTAGATTTTCGCAAAGCCTTGCTGATCGTGTTCTTCTTTGCCCTGTACCGGAGTTTTATCACCGGGTCGCTGATGACCATGGCCGCAGCAGGCCTGATGGGCATCGCCCTCCTGGTGGAGTTTGGCCGTTCCCGGACTTAGCAAGGGTCCTGAACGGAAGTGTGGAAAAGGTTCGGATGCAGAAAAAAGCTTCAAGCAGCGTGCTGCCTGAAGCTTTTTTCGTGAATAGGGCCTGGCCGTACTTTATGGAGCAGGGAGGTCTTCCGCTCCCACGGTACCTTTTTCGGCTGCAAACTGGTATAATAGAGGCATAATCAAAGAGGAGAATTATTATGCTAGCTGATTTGCATATTCATACAACGTTTTCAGACGGAATTTATACCCCCCAGGAGATTGTGGACCAGGCGGTGGAAACAGGAATGCACACCATTGCCATTACGGACCATGACAATATCCAGGCGTTTGGGCCGGCTAATTCCTATATCCAGGAAAAAGGCTATACCTTGGAACTGCTCCGGGGAGTGGAGATAGATACCAATTATTATGGACGGGACGTCCATGTGCTGGGCTACCATTTTCGCCCGGACTATAAGCCTCTGCTTCAGGCCATGGCCTGGAACCGGGTGGGGCGGATTGACCGGGTCAGCCGGATCATAGACAAAATCAACAGTCTGGGCTATCCCCTGACCCTGTCGGAGGTGCGGGACGAGGCTGCCGGCTCCAAGAGCCTGGGCCGGCCGCATATTGCCAGGGTGCTGGTCAAGAAAGGGCTGTTTCCCACGGTGGGCGCGGTGTTTGATGCGCTGATTGCCGAGGGAAAGCCGGCCTACTGCCGCCAGGTGAAAATGAGCCCCAAGGAAGCTGTACAGCTGATTCACGAAGCGGGGGGCATTGCAGTGCTGGCCCATCCGGCGGAAATCAAGAATGTGAAGCTGGTGCTCCAGCTGCTTTCGGAAGTGCCCTTTGACGGGATGGAAGTCTGGCACCCTTCTACCCTGAAGGAACGGGTAAAGCACGATTGGCTGTCCATTGCCAAGGAGCAGGGTCTTTTGCCCAGCGGCGGCAGCGATCTGCACGGGAATCCTGACCGGTTCCCCAATCGTTTGGGAGAATTCCCCATTCAGTACGAAAATATTGCTGGCGTAATTAACGCCAAAAACCACTAAAATAAAGCGGGTGCGGCAAATGAAAGTGATTGCGTTTGTAGGCCCCAGCGGTACCGGGAAAAGCTACCGGGCCATCGGGGTAGCCCACGACCATGGCTGCAATGGCATCATCGATGATGGGCTGCTGATTGAAGGCACCAAGATTTTGGCAGGCAAGTCGGCCAAAACGGAACAGAATAAGGTACAGGCCGTGAAACGGGCCATCTTTATGGAAGATGACCACCGGGACGAGGTAAAACACGCCCTGACGGCCAGCGATATAGATACGCTGCTGGTTATCGGCACTTCGGACAAGATGGTGCGGACCATCTGCAAGCGTCTGGCTATTCCGGCACCGGCGGAGTACGTGTATATCCAAGACATTGCCACAGGCCGGGAAATGAAAAAGGCCCGGGAAATGCGCCTGAAGGAGGGCAAGCACATTGTGCCTGTGCCCACCATTGAGCTCAAGCCCCATTTGTCCGGGGTACTGGTGGATTTGCCCCACCGATTGTTCAACCGGAACAAAAGCAATAAGCCCCATTTGGCAGAGAAGTCCATTGTGCGTCCGGCCTTCAGCTACTATGGGAAGATTTCCGTGTCGGACTATGTGGTCATCGACATTGTGAAGATTGTGGTAAAAAAGAACAGAGATGTGGACCGAATCACGTCTATTAAGGTGCGCCGCCCTTCGGATACCAGCAAGGGCATGACCATCTATTTGGAACTGATTCTGTTCTTTGGTGCGCCGCTTTTTGAAGTGGTGAAAACCTTGCAGAATAAGATTAAGCTGAAAGTGGAGGGTATGACCTCCATGCCGGTAAAAAATATTGATGTTTCCGTGCGCAGCCTGACGGTGCGGCCGGAAGATAACCCGGAAAATAGTGAAAAGCCTGCGGCGGAGGATGATCTGGAACCTGTTATTGAGGTGGAGACCGAGGCTGTGCCGTAAGCCTGGAACCGGGCAGATAAGGAGAGTGTGCATGGCACCGGAAGAATTTGCCCGTTATGTGGCAGACAAGAAGAAAAAACTGCAGCAGGTAACGGCTGAGCCTGTCCAGCAGAAGGAAATCAACTACGGTCAGCAGCTGCGCATAGAGCAGGAAGGCGTGGCTGTCACCGTAGCTTTTTATAATGGAAAGAAAGGGCTCAAAATCGTCTGGGGCGGCAAGGAGTCCCCTCTGCGGCAGGTTTGTGAGGACTGCCTGTCGGGGTATGCGGTGACGCCCAAAAGCGTTGGCTCTACTACAAAAGAAGCGGTACTGGGCGGTCTGCGGGAAGAAACCCTGACCCTCCTGGCTGGCAAGCCGGGCTTTGATGGCTATTGGGCCGGCAGCGACGAGTCGGGCAAGGGGGATTTTTTGGGCCCTTTAGTAGTGGCGGCTGTGGCTGTGCGGGAAGAAACCGCCAGGCAGTTTCTGGAGTGGGGGATTCGGGACAGCAAGACCCTGACGGACGACAAAATCCACACGCTGGCAGAAAAAATCCGGGAGCATGCGGCAGGGTACTCTGTACTGACCCTGCGGCCCAAGTTCTATAACCAGCGGTATGCAGAGTTGAAAGCCCAAAAGCAGAATCTGAACCATTTGCTGGCCCACGGGCACGTGACGGCACTGGCCAAGGTGCTCAAGGAGTGCCCGGACTGTCATTTCGCCCTGGTGGACCAGTTCACCCGGGTTAATACCATTACCCGGGACCTGGAAGGGGCGTTCCCGGGACTGACGGTGTATCAGCAGCCCAGGGGAGAGCAGGACATGGCGGTGGCTGCGGCGTCCATTTTGGCCCGGGACCAGTTTGTCCAGGTGATGCAGCAGCTGTCGGAAGCGGCGGGCTTTGCCCTGCCCAAGGGCGGCGGTGCCCAGGCTACCAGAGCGGGAAAGAAACTGCTGGAAAAGTTTGGGGCAGAGCGGCTGGGAGAATTTGCCAAGCTGCATTTTGCCAATGCCAAGGAAGTGCTGGGAAAATAGACGTGGGGAAGGTTTGATGCCCTGCAAACGAGAAGAGAAAAGAGGCCAAGTGTGTGCAAACAGCTGGGCGTCCTTTTGATATTTGCCGGAAATATAGAAATATTTTCCGTTGTGACAACAAATTTACGATTGTTTCTCATTTGGCTGCTATAGCTATGGTATAATAAAGAGATGAATCAATGAACATGACAAAAATAGGGGATTTCCCCTAAATACAGATAATGGCAGGTTTTCGTACAATGAATAAAACTGTTTTTCGCGTGCTGTGCATTCTGTTTGTGGTAGTGGTCCTGGTTTCGGCTGGGGTTATCTACTTTACTTTTGATGTTTCGGCGCTGCGGTATCTTTCCACCTTTAAATTTTATTATGCCATTCTTGCTTTGTTGGTCCTGTCCATCGGCCTGTTCTTCGATGCCAGCCGGCTGATTACGCTGACCAAGATTTCGGGCGAGAAAATGGATTATACCCATGTGTACAATGCTGTATTCGCCAACTATTTCCTGGCCCTGTTGACTCCTGGCCAGGGGGGCGGCGGGATTGCCATGCTGCTGTTTATGAAACGGGCTGGGGTTCCCGTGGCCAAGTCCACGCTGATTATCATTGTGCGTACGGTAATGTCCATTTTGTTCCTGTTTCTGATGGTCCCTATTGTGTTTTATTTGGACCCGGAACTGGTTGGCTGGATGCCCAACAGTGTAATTGCCCTGGTCTGTGCGTTCTTTATCCTGACTCCTGGGCTTTTGTGGCATCTGGTGGTAACGGGCAAGATTGAGCACTGGCTGGTGCGTTTCTCCAAACGGTTTTCAACCCGGGTGCAGGAAGCAATTTTCCTGGGCTACCGGGATTTCCAACAGGCTATTTTCATGATGCAGCAGCATCCGCTCCAGGTTTTCCGGGCCTTTATTGAGTCTGGTCTGAGTTTGCTGTTCATTTATTCCGTAGTACCGGTGTTCATCCGGGCCTTTGGCATTCACATTCCTCTGTCCGTAATTATGGGCCGGATGTGCCTGATCAACCTGATTCTGTACTTTACGCCTACTCCTGGGGGTTCCGGCGTGGCAGAAGGCGGCTTTTTGGTACTGTTTAATCCCATTTTGCCTCCGGGCGTCTCCGGGGTGCTGGCCGTACTGTGGCGTTTCTTCTGTGAATACATTCCCTTCAGCATTGGGGCTGTGCTCACCATCCGTTACTTCGGCGTGGATATTTTGACGCAAATTCGCAATAGGAGGAACCTGGATTCATGACAAATATTCTGGTTACTGGCGGAGCAGGGTTTATTGGCTCCCATGTGGTTGCCTTGCTGCTGAAGCAGGGGTATGAAAAGGTATGCGTGCTGGACAATCTGTCCACTGGTAAAAAGGAAAACGTTCCCGCTGCCGTGCCCTTGGAAGTCCTGGACATCCGCAGCCCAGAACTTGAAGCCTTTCTCCAGAAACAGCAGTTTGATGTGGTAATCCATCTGGCGGCCCAGACCATGGTGCCCTTTTCCATGGCCCATCCGGATCTGGACGAAGCCATTAATATTTCCGGGATGGTGCATCTTTTGGAAGGCTGCCGGAAAAGCGGCGTGAAGAAGATTATTTTCTCCTCCAGCGCAGCCATTTACGGGGATAACCAGAACCTGCCCCTGAAGGAAACGGAAGCTCCGGCTCCCACGTCCTTCTATGGGCTCACCAAGGCGGCTGGGGAGCAGTACATCCGGCTGTACGAAAAGGCTTTTGGCCTCAAAGGCATCATCTTCCGCTTTGCCAATGTATACGGGGAGCGGCAGGGTGAAACTGGCGAAGGCGGCGTCATCAGCATCTTCGCCCAAAAGATTGCCAAACAGGAAGCGGTTTCCATTTTTGGGGACGGGAACCAGACCCGGGACTTTGTGTACGCCGGGGATATTGCCCGGGCCATTGTACTGGGAGTGGGCTATGAAGGCTCTGGTACCTTTAACGTTTCCACCAACCAGGAGGTCAGCCTGAACCAGTTGATTGCAGCCCTGGAAAAGGTTACCGGCAAGAAGCTCCAGGTAAACTACGGACCCGTACGGCCGGGAGATATTTATGCTTCCGTATTGTCCCACCAGGCCATTGTAGAAAAACTCAACATGACGGAGTTTACCCCTCTTGAACAGGGCCTGGCCAAAACCATGGCCTATTTTCAACGCCAGTACGGCAAATAATCAGCTACTAATTGAATGAAGGAATCCGGAGGTTTGGACCCATGAAAAAGTTTAGCGTATTTTGTCTCTTGCTGTGCCTGCTGCTTTTAGGCGGCTGTGCCGGCAGCAGCCAGAGCAGGGATAAAATGCAGAACAAGACCATGCGTCTGGCCACCGGCCAAAGCGGCGGTGCCTATGCGGGGCTGGGGGATGTTTTGACGCCCCTGCTGAACCAGAACATGAAGGGCGCTGCCGTTAAGACTGTAGAAACCAATGGTTCTGCAGCCAATATTGAGCTGCTGCGGCAGAAACGGGCAGAGCTGGCCCTGGTGCAGGGTGATGCGGCCTACGGGGCCCATACCGGGACGGAATCCTACCAGAACCGGAAAATGAGCAATCTCCAGGCCATCGGCACCCTGTTTGTGGAGCCGGTGCAGATTATCACCTACGATGTGACGGGAATCCGCAAACTGTCCGACCTGAAGGGGAAAACGGTGTCCGTAGGAGCAGCTGGCTCCGGCATGGAAAGCAACGCCCAACAGGTACTGGCTGCTGCAGGCATTACCTATGATGACCTGAATATCCAATATCTATCTGTAGCGGATACCCTGCGGGCGCTGAAGGAAGGCACGGTAGATGCGGCGTTTGTTACGTCGGTGCTGCCTACGCCGGCCCTTCAGGAATTGTCCCGGCAGCGGCGGCTGGTATTTGTACCGATAGCGGGCCAGGCCGCAGAAGAATTGTTGCGGAAGTACGATTTTTATCAGGAACTGGTGATTCCTGCGGGAACGTACGCTAACCAGACAGAAGCCTGTCCTACGGTGGCGGTGGAATGCCTTTTGGTGACCACCGATGGTACCAGCAAGGAAAACGCCCACAAATTGGCGGAAACCCTGTACGACCACTGGAATGAGCTGCGCCAGCAGTTCCCGTATCTGCCGGAACGGTCCCTAGAAAATATTTTACAGAATACGGAAATTCCCCTGACACCGGGAGCAGAGCAGTTCCTGACGGAAACCGAAGCCAAACAATAATCCAACGTTCAGGAAAAGTAATTTGCAAAACGGGCTCCAACACTGTATAATGAACAACAAGAGACTAGACCTATCGGTTTCGAAAAAGGGCCAAATGTTCGGAATCGTAGGGAATACGGGAAGAGAATCAAATAGTTTCGTTTGTTGGAGTATGGACGAAAATATACTCCAGTATTTCTATATGTAAAATAAATAAGGAGGTGTCTTTTTGAATAAAGGACAACAAAAGAAGTTAAGCATTATCCCCTTGGGCGGTCTGGGAGAGATTGGCAAGAATATGACCGCATTTCAGTACGGCAATGATATGATTTTGGTGGATGCTGGTTTGGCATTCCCCGATGACGATATGCTGGGCATTGATCTGGTAATTCCCGATACCACTTACCTGCAGGAAAACAAGGACAAGTTCAAGGCCATTTTCCTGACCCACGGTCACGAAGATCACATCGGCGCTCTGCCGTATATTATGAAGGACTTCAGCGTGCCCGTCTACGGAACTCCCCTGACCCTGGGAATCCTGGCCGGCCGTCTGAAGGAAAATGGTGTCAGCGACAGCAAATGCAAGGTGGTAAAGCCGGGCAACTCCGTACGGGCCGGCGCCTTCCGGGTGGAATTCATCCGGGTAAACCACAGTATTCCTGATGCCGTATGTCTGGCCATTCATACGCCTATCGGCGTGATTGTTCACACTGGCGACTACAAGTTCGACCAGACCCCTGTGGACGGTCAGGTGGCTGACTATGCAAAACTGGCGGAAATCGGCAATAAGGGCGTACTGCTGCTGCTGTCCGATTCCACCAATATTGAACGCACGGGCTATACGCCCAGCGAAAAAAGCGTGGGCAAGACCCTGGATGAACAGTTCAGACTGGCCAAGAACCGGGTCATTGTTGCCACCTTCTCTTCCAACGTACACCGGATCCAGCAGGTCGTTGACGCAGCTGTCATGACCCGCCGGAAAGTCGCTGTAATCGGCCGCAGCATGGTCAACGTAGTGAATATCTCCATTGAAATGGGATATCTAAACGTACCGGCCGGCGTGCTGATCGACATTGACGAAGCGAAAAACTACGCTCCCCGTCAGATTGCTATTATCACCACGGGCAGTCAGGGTGAACCGATGAGTGCCCTGACCCGGATGAGCAACAGCGACCACCGGAAAGTCTCCATTATGCCGGGGGATACGGTCATCATTTCCGCAACGCCTATTCCCGGCAACGAAAAGGGCGTAGCCCGGACCATCGACAACCTGTACAAACAGGGTGCTGAGGTGGTTTATGGCAAGGAGCAGGGCATTCACGTGTCCGGCCACGCCAGCCAGGAAGAAATCAAATTGATGCACCGGCTGATCCGGCCCAAGTTCTTTATGCCCGTCCATGGCGAATACCGCCATCTGGTAAAGCATAAGAAACTGGCCATGCAGCTGGGTATGCCTAAGGAAAACATCGTCATTGCCGAAAACGGCTCCGTAGTTGACGTAACCCCCAATTCCATCGGAATCAGCGGGAAGGTAACTGCCGGCAAGGTATTGATTGATGGTCTGGGTGTAGGTGACGTAGGCAACGTGGTTCTCCGTGACCGCCGCCAGCTGTCCCAGGACGGCATCCTGATTGTGGTGGTTACCATTGACCACAGCAACTACCGGATTGCTGCCGGCCCGGATATTGTTTCCAGAGGCTTTGTGTATGTACGGGAATCTGAGGAACTGATGGAAGGCGCACGGGACAGAGTGCTGAGTACCCTGGACAAGTGCCGGGAAAACAACATCACCGAATGGTCCGCCCTGAAATCGGCGGTACGGGATTCCTTGGGCAAGTATCTGTTCGAAAAGACCAGAAGACGTCCGATGATCCTGCCTTTGATTATGGAAATCTAAGTCTTAACTAATTCAAAACAAATCTTCAGGAAGGTAGAAGCGTGGAGAATAAAGGAAAACACGGGAGAAAAAAACAAACGAAATTTGATTTTACCATCAATCGGGAAGTGCTGGGGATTCTGCTGGCAGCCTTTGCCGTCTTTTTGGCGGCGGGGCTGGCAGGTCTGAATATCGGCAGCCTGGGGGCTTATCTGCTGAAGGTCCTGGTATATGCCCTGGGTGTGGGCAGCTTCCTTTTCCCCCTGTATGTGGGTGTTATGGGCCTGGCGTTTATCATCAACCATGAACACCTGCGGTTTTCCCGGAAATTCTTCACCCTTCTGCTGTTTCTTATTTCTATCCTATCCCTATGGCATGTGTACCACACACCGGAGGGCTCGGAACTGATTCCTGAGTATCTTATGACCGGTGGCGGCCTCTTGGGAGGCGCCATCGTGTTTGTTTTTACGAAAATATTGGGCCGGGTGGGTACGGTGATTCTCTTGAGTGCCAGTGCCCTGACGGCTTTGGTCCTCACCGGGAAGTTCTCCCTGAGCAAGCCGCTAAAAACGGCGGGCACCATGGCTGCCGAAGGAGCCGAAACTGCCGCCCAGAAATGGGAGGAAATGCGGGAACGGCGCCGGGAAAACAAGCATTCTTCTTTCTATAACCAGGAAGAGGACGGGAAAGAACTGCCTCTGTTCCCGGGACGCCAGGAAGAAAAACCTGCGGAGGAGCCCAAACTGACCTTTGCTGAACGGCTGAAAAAGGCCAGCAGCGGTCCTCTCCTGAAGTTCCAGAGGGAGCAGGTGGCTGCGTCCCCTTTGCCGGAACCGGCTTTTGCGCAGGCTTCTGAACCCTTTGGCGGCGAACCGGAAGACTCCGGCGAGTTTACGGTGCCGGAAAAGGACGGGGACAGCGGGGAAGAAAGCAACTACACCTTCCCGCCCCTGGATTTGCTGAACAAGGAAAAGCCCGTGAACAAGCGGAATTTCCAGCAGGAAATCGAGACCCAGGGTGGGACCATTGAGCAGACGCTCCACGACTTTGGGGTGAATGCCGCCCTGGTGAACGTGACCAAGGGACCTTCGGTCACCCGGTATGAACTGGAACCGGCCCCCGGGGTGAAGGTCACCAAGATTCAGAACCTGGCGGACGATATTGCCCTGAAGCTGGCTGTGTCCAGCATCCGGATTGAACCCATTCCCGGGAAGGCCGCTATCGGTATTGAAGTCCCCTCCCAGACGGTGGAACCGGTAACCTTCCGGTCCATTGTGGACTGTCCCGAGGTGAAAAACGCCAAGGGTAAGCTGTGCATTGGACTGGGTAAGGATATTTCCGGCCACGTGGTGGTGGCGGACCTGAGCCGTATGCCCCACCTGCTGATTGCAGGCTCTACGGGTTCTGGTAAATCCGTCTGCATCAACACCATTATTGCCGGGCTGCTGTATCGGTGCAAGCCCGAAGAAGTTAAACTGATCCTGGTGGATCCCAAGGTAGTGGAACTGACCAACTACAACGGGATTCCCCATTTGCTTACCCCTGTGGTGACCGGTCCTAAGCAGGCCGCTTCTGCCCTGCACTGGGCGGTGGTGGAAATGGAACGGCGCTACAGTCTGTTTGCCAAAACCCAGGTCCGGAAAATCGATGACTACAATGCCATTGCAGAACCTGGGGAGAAGCTTCCTTTTATTGTAATTATCATTGACGAGTTGTCCGATCTGATGATGGTGGCAGCGGTGGATGTGGAAGATGCCATTTTGCGTCTGGCCCAAAAGGCCCGGGCGGCAGGCATCCATCTGATCCTGGCCACCCAGAGACCTTCCGTGGACGTGCTGACCGGTACCATCAAGGCCAATATTCCTTCCCGGATTGCCTTTGCGGTTTCCTCCCAAATCGACAGCCGTACCATCCTGGACGCCAGCGGGGCTGAAAAGCTGCTGGGCCGGGGGGATATGCTGTTCTTCCCTACAGGGGCCAACAAGCCTCTCCGGGTACAGGGAGCCTTTATTACGGATGATGAGCTGAACCGCATCGTCGACTTTATCAAAGCCCAAGCCATTCCGCCTGCCTTTGCGCAGGAAGTAACTACCCAGGAATTGGCTGGAGATAAAAAGAACGCCGGTAATTCCGGTGATGAAGATGCTGAAGATGAACTGTTTGAAGATGCTGTGCGGCTGGTTATGTCCACCCATCAGGCTTCGTCCTCCATGCTCCAGCGGAAGTTCCGCATCGGGTATACCCGGGCGGCACGGCTGGTAGATGCCATGGAAGAAAAGGGCATTGTTGGTCCGGCGGATGGCAGCAAGCCGAGAGCGCTCATTATGAGTCCGACGGCAATCGAAGAAAGATTCTTTACCAAAACGTCTAAGAAAGAGGCCAACCTATTATGAAAAGCAAAATTGGAGCCTACTTAAGGCAAAAAAGAGAAGAGAAAAAACTCTCCTTGGAGGATATTGCCGAACATACCGGCATCCGGGAACCCTATTTGTCCGCTTTGGAAGAAGGGGAATTCAACAAGATTCCCGGAGATGTATTTATCCGCGGCTTTTTGCGCAACTATGGGAATTATCTGGGCCTGGATGGCAACCGGATTGTAGAGGCCTACCGGCTGGGGCTGGATCCCAAACTGGTGATGGGGGAGGAAGAAAAGGTGGAGATTCCGGTCAAGCCGGAGCTGCCCCGTTCTTCCGATACCATTGTGATTTCCCGGGATATGTTCCCCCTGCGGAAAAATCAGCCTGTGAAGGCGGCTGAACCCGCAAAGGAAACGGCTGCCGCTCCGGCGGTGGAAAACCCGGCAGAGGAAACTAGTCCGGAAACGGACGTAAAAACCGCTAAGCCGGCGGAAGCCGGTGCTGGCCTGGGGGCTATTGCAGCGGTAGAGCTGGAAGAAGCCATTAAGGCGGACAAGGAAGCCGCTGCCCAGGAAGAAGCTGCCAAAAAGGCGGCAGAACCTGCTGCGGCGGAGGAGCCTGCTGAAGCAAAACCGGAGGCTGAGGCTGACCAGCAGAAGGAAACGGCTGCGGGTACTACTGCCCTGGCAGGTGCGGCAATGGGTACCGCAGCAGGCGCTGCTGCCAGTACTGAAGCTGGTGCAGCAGGCACAAAAGTCGCTGAAGCAGCAGCTATAGACGCCACCGCCGGTACTGCCAGCGAAGAAGCAGCGGTCAGCAGCCCCAGTGATCCTAGCTCTGCCTCGGACGCTTTGGGCAAGGCCCAGGTCAAGGCGGCAGCCGTTTGGGCGGCAATCCAGGATAAGTTCCACCTGATGATGGACAAAATCCGGGAATTTATTGATGAAAATCTGTATGAAACCGTACCGGAGGAGGACGGCGGCGTAGTAGCCGAAGAACCTTCCCGGGGCCCTGGTTTCAGTTTTAAGGTCTTTGCTACGGTCTTTGGGGTATGCCTGGCCATTTTTGCTATGGTTATGGCCTACTTTATTTTCGGCGGGAAAACCACGCCGGACCTGCAGCCTGCCACCAACCTGACGGATGGGGTTAAATCCGACCATTCCACCCAGAAGGCACCGGAAGCCAAGCAGGAAGAACCGAAAAAGGAAGAAAAGAAAGAAGAACCCAAACCCACCCAGAAAACCCTGGGCTTGGGCAATAAGGTAACGGTTGAAATCACCTATAAGAAGCCGGTTTGGACCCAGACCCATGTGGACGGAAAAGTGGTAGAAGCTGCCACCATTCCTGCGGGCTCTACCCGTACCTACAAGGGGGATAAGGAAGTTTCCCTGAACCTGGGCAGTATCCGGGATGTGGAAATCAAGGTCAACGGCAAGGTGGTTCCCTACGGTGAAAAAGAGTGGGGCGTTGCCAATAAGACGTTCCGGGCCAACTAAGGCCTGATGCGGTAAGAAAGAGAGAGGAGCAGCAGTTTGGAAATCGGAGTTGTCAGCCTGGGCTGTCCCAAGAATCTGGTAGATTCTGAAGTGATGATGGGCCTGATCCAGGAAAGAAATTGGAAAATCACCAACGATCCTTCCCAAGCGGATGTGATTATTGTCAATACCTGTGGTTTTATTGAGAGCGCCAAGACGGAATCCATCAATACAATCCTGCAAATGGCGGAATACAAGAAGGAAGATGCGGCCCGGAAGCTGATTGTGACGGGCTGCCTGGGTCAGCGCTATGCCGACGACCTGTTCAAGGACCTGCCGGAAGTGGACGCCATTATCGGTACGGAATGCTACGAACAGATAGGTTCCGTCATTGACCGGGTACAGGCCGGGGAACGGTTTGTGCTGGTAAAGCCCCCCAAGGTCTATACCCAAAAGACCAAGCGGGTACTGGCTACGCCCAAGTACACTGCATATCTGAAGATTGCCGAAGGCTGCAACAACCGTTGTTCCTACTGCGCCATTCCGAAAATCCGGGGACCTTACCGGAGCCGTCCTTTTGAGGAAGTGTTGGACGAAGCCCGGAGCTTGGTGGAGCAGGGGGTGCGGGAGCTGATTGTGGTGGCCCAGGATACTACCCAATACGGCATTGACCTGTACCACAAGCTGCGCCTGTCCGAACTGCTGAAGGCCCTCAATGAGATTCCCGACCTGCGCTGGATCCGGGTGCTGTACTGCTACCCCGATTCCTTTACGGACGAGCTGATTGAAACCATGGCCACCTGCGACAAGGTCTGCAACTATGTGGACCTGCCGCTGCAGCACGCCAGCAACAGCCTTCTGAAAACTATGCGCCGCCGGGATACCCGGGAGCAGGTGGAAGAACTGCTGGCCAAGCTGCGTCGGCGGATTCCGGATATTTGCCTGCGCACCACGTTCATCGTGGGCTTCCCTGGGGAAACAGAGGAACAGTTTGCCGAACTGCTGGACTTTGTGAAAAAGGAACGGTTCCAGTGCGCCGGGGTGTTCACCTATTCCCAGGAAGAGGGAACGGAAGCCGGGGAAATGGAAAACCAGATTCCCGAAGACGTGAAGCAGGACCGGTACCATGAATTGATGGCGCTCCAGGCGGAAATTTCCGAGGAGATCCAGCAGGACCGGGAAGGCCGGGTTTTGGAAGTATTAATTGAAGGCAAGGACGAGGAAGATCCCAATCTGGCGGTGGGCCGCTCTTATGCGGAAGCCCCGGATATTGACGGGAAGATTTATGTGGAAGACGCTGGGGATCTGAAAATTGGGGATTTTGTAAAAGTACGGATCAGTCAGGGCTTCACCTATGAGGCTGTAGGACAGATCGTAAAGGAGTGATTCCTTGTGAACGTAGAAGTCATCAATACGGGGACGGAGCTGCTATTGGGAGATATTGTCAACACCAACTTCCAATACCTGTCCCGGATGCTCAATGATGCAGGCTTTAATGTGTTGTACCAAACCACCATCGGGGATAACGGCGACCGGCTGTTGGAAGTGTTGGGCGCGGCCCTGAAACGGGTGGATATCATCATTACCACCGGCGGTCTGGGACCTACCCGGGGGGACATTACCAAGGAAATGGTGGCCCAATATCTGGGGCTGCCCCTGGAACCCAGTGAAGTGTGGCTGGAAAAGCTGAGAAAGCATTTTGCCGCCCGCCATGTGGAAATGACGGACAACAACAAGAAACAGGCCATGATTCCTCAGGGAGGCATCGTTTTTGACAACCAGGTGGGCACGGCTCCCGGTATTGGTGTCTGGACTCCGGACCACAAACTGATTATTATGCTGCCGGGACCTCCGGCGGAGACCAGCTACGTTTTTTCCCACGAAGTGATGCCGTATCTGCGGCAAAGCTACAAGGACCAGGGCATCATCCACTCCCGGGTGCTGCACCTGCGGGGACTGACGGAATCCAAGGTGGCCCAGGAACTGGATGCCATTGTAATGGCCCAGACCAACCCCACCATCGCCATCTATGCCCGGAAGGGTGAGATCATCATCCGGATTACCGCCAAAAGCGACACCCTGGAAAAGGCGCAGGCCATGAATCTGGCCACAGAGCAGCAGATCCGGGGCGTACTGGGAGACTATATTTACGGGGTGGATTACGAAACCCTGCCAGAGGCATTGGGAAAGCAGCTGAAAGCCAAAGGGCTGACCATTTCCTTTGCCGAATCTTGTACCGGCGGCCTTGCCTCCAGCATGGTCACCGACATACCGGGAAGCTCCGAATACCTGATGGGTTCGGTAGTTTCTTATACCAATCAGGTAAAGCATCAGGTACTGGGAGTTTCCCAGGATACTTTGGAGCGCTATACTGCCGTTAGCGAAGAAACCTGCCGGGAAATGGCTGAAGGGATCCGCCGCCTTATGGGCACGGACCTGGGGGTCAGCATTACTGGAATCGCTGGGCCGGGCGGGGGTACACCGGAAAAGCCGGTGGGCCTGGTCTATGTAGGGGTGTCCGACAAGAATGGAACCCAAGTGCAGGAATGCCGTTTTAAAGCGGCCAGAACAACCATTAAATTACGAAGTGCCATGAATGCCCTGTCCCTCGCAATGGACCGGGTGAAAGATTTATAATTAGGAGATATTATGACCGAAAACAACGAAATGCAAAATAACACCACCACCATTACCCCTGCAGAAGAAATCACGTCTTTTGAAGACCTGCATTTGGACCGTAAAATCATCAACGCCCTGAAGGATATGGGCTTTGAAGAACCTTCCCCCATTCAGAAGGGTGCTATTCCCCTGGCTTTGGAAGGGGAGGACCTGATTGGCCAAGCCCAGACAGGTACTGGTAAGACGGCTGCCTTTGGGATTCCCATTATCCAAAACCTGGACGAAAAGAACCGCCACGTCCAAGCCCTGGTAATGTCCCCTACCCGGGAATTGTGCATCCAGGTAGCTGACGAAATCACCAAGATTGGCCGGACCAAACGGGTACGGGTACTGCCGGTGTACGGCGGCCAGCCCATCGATCGTCAGATCCGCAGCCTGCGCAACGGCATCCAGGTAGTCATTGGTACGCCGGGCCGTCTGCTGGACCATATTCGCCGTCAGACCATCAGCCTGGACCATGTGAAATTCCTGGTATTGGACGAAGCCGATGAAATGCTGGATATGGGCTTTGTAGATGATATGGAAGAAATCATCAAAAACGTTCCCACGGAACGCCAGACCATGCTGTTCTCTGCTACCATGCCCCGGCCCATTCTGAGCATCAGCAAGAAGTACATGAGAGCTCCCAAACTGGTGGCCATCCATAAGGAAGTCGTTACGGCTCCCACTATTGACCAATACTACTACGAAACCCGGGATAAGGTGGACGGTCTGTGCCGCATTCTGGACACCACCGACGACTGCCGGATGATTATTTTCTGCCGCACCAAGAAGGGTGTGGACGAGCTGGTTATTGCCCTGGCTACCCGGGGCTACGAAGCTGAAGGGCTGCACGGCGACCTGAGCCAGAATCAGCGTGACCGAGTTATGAAGAAATTCCGTCAGGGCCAGGTGGACATCCTGGTAGCTACCGACGTGGCAGCCAGAGGCCTGGACATCGACAACATCACCCACGTGGTGAACTTCGATATTCCCCAGGATCCGGAAAGCTACGTGCACCGCATTGGCCGTACGGGCCGTGCCGGCAACACCGGTGTTGCCCTGACCTTCATCACGCCTCGGGAATTCAGACAGCTGAAGCTGATTGAACGGAGCATCAAGACCAAGATTATCCGCGGCACCCTGCCTACCGATGCCAGCGTGCTGGAAAGACAAAGAGAGCAGATCGTTTCCAAGATGCAGAGCATTCTGGAACAGGATCGGTTCCATGAATACCTGCCCATCGTGGAAGCCCTGGAAAAGGACTACGATACCCAGGATATTGCAGCTGCTGCCCTGAAGTTCATGCAGGAAGGCGCCAAAGCCCTGGAAGAACCGGAAGAACAGGTGGGTCCTGCGGGCCTCAGCAACACCGGCGCAAAACCTGGCATGGTGCGCCTGTTTGTGAATATCGGCAAGAGCTCCCGGGTAACGGTGCGGGATATTGTCCAAAGTATTGCCATCGAAGCGGAAATTCCGGCTCACAGCATTGGCCGGATCAGCATTTACGACAAGTTCAGCTTTGTTGAGGTTCCCATGGAATATGCGGAAAAGGTTCTGGCCGTTATGCACCGGAACACCATCCGTGGCTACAAGGTGAACATGGAGCCGGCAAAAGCAAGAGGATAATTGTATGACTCATGAAATCTATGGACGGACGGAGGGCCTGAAAAAACAGGTCCTCACCCAATTAGAAGCAATCTATGAGCTGCAAGCAGGGCAGGGCCAACTGATCAGTCAGGAGTTGGCCCTTGTTTTGCGTGACCTGTCGGACCAGATCAAGCGGGAAATCTCCGTATATCTGGACCGGAAGGGGGTGGTGACAGCGGTAGCGGTGGGTTCCGATTCCCACGTGGAGCTGCCGGCCATCGACAGCCGCCGGAGCCAATTCCGGCTGTGCGGCATTACCTGCATCCATACCCACCCGGAAGGTGCAGCCAAACTCAGCGGGGTGGATATTTCTGCCCTGAAGGACTTGCGCTTTGATGCTATGGCGGCTATGGCGTGGGAAGATCTGTCCCAGGACCCCCTGTTGTCCTTTGGAATGATTACGGACCTGGATGACGACCAAAACCCCGTTGTGGAGGAATTTGGCCCCTTTACGGCCAAGAATGCAGCCCGGATTCCCTTTGGGAATATGATCCATATGATCGAACGGATTCTTGGAAAAAAGACCCGGGGCCACAGCCTGGCCAGCGGTCCGGAACGGGCCATGCTGGTTTCCCTGAACTGGGGGGACCCCCATGCCCGCTGGACGGCGGAGGATTCCATTCAGGAACTGGGACAGCTGGCGGAAACGGCCGGCGCCGAAGTGGTGGGCAAGTTTGTCCAGTCCCGGCCCAAACCGGACCCGGTATTCTTTATCGGCAAAGGGAAGGTCCAGGAACTGTCGCTGTTTGCCCAGCAGGAAGAAGTGGACCTGTGCATCTTTGACGACGAGCTGTCCCCGGCCCAGCAGCGGAATCTGGAGCAGGCTATTGGCGTGCGGATCATCGACCGGACGGGCCTGATTCTGGATATCTTTGCGGGGCGCGCCCGGACCAGTGAAGGGAAGCTCCAGGTTGAGCTGGCCCAGTTAAAGTATATGCTGCCCAGAATCATGGGGCAGGGCACCAGCCTTTCCCGGCTGGGCGGCGGCATTGGTACACGGGGTCCCGGCGAAACCAAGCTGGAAGTGGACCGGCGGCGGATTCGTGACCGGATTTCCTTCCTGGAAGACCAGATCAAGAAAATGAAAAGTTCCCGGGACCTGCAGCAGCGGGCCCGGAACAAGAACGAGGTGGCCCAGGTGTCCCTGGTGGGGTATACCAACGCAGGAAAATCCACCCTGCTAAATACCTTGACCCATTCGGACATCTATGCCCAGGATCAGCTGTTTGCTACCCTGGACCCCACCACCCGGCAGCTGGAACTGCCGGACCAGGGCTTCTGTACTATTACGGACACCGTTGGCTTTATCCAGCGGCTGCCCCACCAACTGGTAGCGGCCTTTAAATCCACCCTGGAGGTGGTAAAGGACGCGGACCTGCTGCTCCATGTGATTGATTGCAGCCACGAAATGGCCAACGAGCAGGAGGAAGCCGTGTACCAGGTACTCCAGGAGCTGGGCGTTACCGATAAGCCCATGCTGAAGGTGTACAACAAGATTGACAAGCTGGAACACCAGGAAGGTCTGGTGCACCGGCTTTCGGCCCAGGAAAATACCCTGTGTGTGTCTGCCAAGACCGGCGAGGGCATTCCTGAGCTGCTCCAGGCCATTGCCAAAGCCCTGGGCAAGGACGTGCTGGAGCTGTCCCTTTGCATCCCCTACGATAAGACCAAGCTGGCGGCCCAGCTTCACGAGGAAGCTACGGTGCTCAGCGAGGAGTACGGGGAAAAGGGCGTAATGCTGAAAATCCGGCTGGCCAAGGATAAAAAATCCCTGGTTGAGCCGTATATACTAGAGGAGGTTTCACTGTAAAAATGATTGAATGGGATAAAATTGAGCAGCAGGCCCTGGAATGCGTGGCCCGTCAAACCAAGGAACATGAGGAAGCGGCAGTCTACAACACCAAAAAGGTGCTGGACGCCTTTGCAGCCCATCAGGTAGCAGATTACTATATGCTGCCCAGCAACGGCTATGCCTATTCCGATACGGGACGGGACCAGCTGGACCTGATTTATGCGGATATCTTCAAGACGGAAGCGGCGCTGGTCCGTTCCCAGTTTGTTTCCGGCACCCATGCCCTGGCGGTGGCCCTTTTGGGCAATCTCCATCCGGGAGATGAGCTGATTGCCGCCACCGGCGAACCCTATGACACCATGCAGACCATTATCGGCAGCCCGGTGAAAACTCCTGGCTCCCTAACGGATCTGGGGGTCATTTACAAGGAAATTCCCATGGCAGGGGATACCCCGGACATTCCCGCCCTGCTCAAGGCCCTGAGTCCCAAGACCCGAATGGTTCACGTGCAGCGCTCCTGCGGCTACAGCAGCAAGAGAAAGACCCTGACCGTGGCCAAAATCGGGGAAATCTTTAAGGCCGTGAAGGCTGTGCGGCCGGACATCATCTGCTTTGTGGACAACTGCTACGGGGAATTCATCGAAAAGCAGGAACCGACGGAAGTGGGGGCGGACCTGGTGGCCGGCTCCCTGATCAAGAACCTGGGCGGCGGCCTGGCTCCCACCGGCGGCTATATTGCCGGCCGGGCGGATCTGGTAGAACAGGCTTCCTACCGGCTGACTGCTCCGGGCCTGGGCGGCGAAATGGGCGCTACCCTGGGGGATACTGCCCGGGAAATGTACCAGGGCCTGTTTTTGGCACCCCATGTGGTACTCCAGGCCGTGAAGACCTCCATTTTCGCAGCCTCCGTGTTCCAGTCCCTGGGCTTTTCTGTGTCTCCGTCCCCTGAGGACGTGCGCAGCGACATTATCCAAACCATCGTGCTGAACAACCGGGAAAACCTGTGTGCCTTCTGCGAAGCCATCCAGGCCCATTCCCCGGTAAACGCCCACGTGCCCCCGGTGCCTTCCCATCTGCCGGGCTACCAGGACGAAATCATCATGGCCGCCGGTACCTTTGTGCAGGGCGCATCCATTGAGCTCAGTGCCGATGCTCCTCTGCGGGACCCCTTCCGGGTATTCATGCAGGGCGGCCTGACTTTTGAACACGGCCGCATTGCCATCATGGCTGCTGCCAAACAGATTATGGAACAAGGCAAATAAGAGAAATAAGAAAGAACGCTCCTACTGGATCTACCGGATCCGGTGGGGGCGTTTTTGCGTGCAGGGGAGGGTGGGCTAAGGTAACTTCTTACCGGCTTGCAGGAAAGCTGAATTTCTGTTCTCTTGACGAAGAAAAATCGCAATTTTATGTAAAATCCAGTTGTACTCTGCTATAATAGTATTGTGTAATAATTCTAGAAACAGGTTATACCTAAGGGGGATTACATCATGGGGAGAGAAAATAAATGGTTTTATGCTTCCATTATGGCTGCGGTTTTTGCTGCGGGGGCAGGCTTTCACCCTGCGCTGGCAGCCGGTATTACTATTGGGACCCTAGACCCGGCGACGAAGGTCCTAACGCCGGCGGCTAATACACCAACGGGATTAACTCTGTCTACTAAGGCTCTGTACGGGACGACCTATACACAGAACCCTTCTCATACGGCGCTTTCCTTATACGGCGAAGGAACGAGCCTGACGCTTGAGGTAACCTCTAGCACTCCCGCTGGTGGAGAACAGGATATTCCCGGTCTTGTGGCGGCTGGGTATGTAACCGAAGCTGCGACAGCAGCCACTGGTAATACGCTCTCCCTGACGGACCAGGCAGCCATTACTGTGAAGCTGGGTTACCATTACCAAGATAGTGACATTCATTACAGCCTTGCCGGCGGTATTTCCAGTCAAGGTGCCGCCATAGACAACAACGTTACTCTGAACAACACTCCTATAACACTCGTGAATAACCCGCAGCAAGCGGTGGATGAGAAAAATACAGAAGATAAGCGAGAGCTGCAAAAAAACTGGCAAGTTTCTGCCAGTCTCGTCGGCGGTGCCGGTGCGTTAACGGCTGCTGGCAATACCGTTTCTATTACGGACGCTGTGATTACGGGGACGTATGATGGCGTCTATACTAGTCAACAGAATAGTCCTCTCAAGCTGAATGTTACGGGCGGTGCCGCCTTGGCTTCTGAGGCGACTTCCGGTATGAGTGCCAATCATAATAGTGTGACCATTACCCAAACAGCAGCCGGAGGTACTTCCAGAGGTGCCTATGGCGACATTACGGGCGGCTTTAGCAGCTACGGAGAAGCCAATAACAATGCTGTCAAACTGGAGAACCTGACCGGAGCAGCACTGGATAGCATCTACGGTGGCGTTTCTGGCATCAATGCGTTGCCGGATAAGCTGCTAGATTACAATCAGCTTACGCTCAATGACCTGTCCCAGACCTACGCCGTTTCCTATACTGCAGACAACAATACCGTTTCTGTAAGCGGCTCGAATGCAGAGGAAGGGGATATTTATGGCGGCTATGCCGCAAGCGATACAGAATTATCATCGGCTGCAGAGACTGCCTCAAACGTAACCGTGCCTGTGACCTTGACCGCACAGGCCAGTGGTAACACGGTCACTGTGGCTGACAGCACGGTGGACAGTATTAGTGGCGGCATGGCAGAAGGCAATCTTTTTACTAGCGATGAATTTGATACGGACCTCATTACCATTTCTCCCCAACTCATCATGCATACAGACGCAAACACAGTGAAAATTACAAATTCCACCATAACCTGGGATATCTATGGCGGCCACAACTGGATCATGGAAGACTATGGCACTAATTCGTATGCGACAAATCCGGATAAACTGACCCTCCTGACTGCCGATGAAAATACCGTTTACCTGGAAAATTCCCAAGTGAAATACGGTGTCTACGGTGGGTCGGCTCTTGATCAATACGATGATTATAAACTATTGGCACCAAGTCCCTTCCAAGGCGAGGCCAATGGGAACACCGTGACCTTAGTGAATACAGCTGCTGGAAGCGTAGTCTACGGCGGAGAAGTCGAGGGTATGGATGTTTTTTGGAGCGGTGCGCTTGATACGACGCTAACAATGGAAGAAATGGCCGCCATCATGAAACCCTCCAATGCTAACAATAATACGGTCACCATTACCTATCAGCTGGATACGCAGAATAAGTCCGGCGAAATTGCCGGCGGTTATACGGTCTATGGCGATGCCAACAACAACCAAGTCTCCGTGACAGGGAAAATTCTCGGTACCGGTACGGACGCGCAGGCTAATTGGTCTCTAGGCGGATTTTCAACTTATTCTGGCAGTACGCATGAGTATACCAGAAATATAGAAGGCGGCTATACCGAAGGCGGTAATGCCAATGACAACAAGGTTAGCGTAAAAAATGTGGCAATCCTGGGATCTGTCGTCGGCGGCTATGCAGATACATTTGTTGACTTCGCTTTAGATACGGCAGGTGCACTTTCGCAGAACTGTAATAACAATACCGTAGCTTTGGAGAATGTCTACGGTTTTTCCGAAGAAGGCAACAGCACCATCTATGGTGGTTGGGCTATAATTCAGGGAGACAATCCGCATGTTGATTCCCCTTTCGTTCCCAGCTATAGGACGACAGCGCAAATTCAGCAGAATGCCTTGGGCAATACAGTCACTCTGCAAGGTGACGTCGCCACGCCGACTATATCCATCGTAGATGGCGTCTATGGCGGCTGGTCCGGCGATGTGATTACCATCGGGATTCCCACCACGGCTGCAGACGCCCGCTTCTATACCGATACTGCTGCCAGTAACGACAACACCGTCTCCCTGTCTAACTATCAGTCTGGCTACGTCGTAGGCGGCGAAGCGGAACTCAACCTGAGTGCCATAGGCGTAACGGACGAGGAAGCAGCAGTAAGTACAGCAAGTACGGCAGAAACGGTAAGCGCGCCGACCGTCACCCTGGCTGCTGTCGGCACGGCCAATAACAACAAGGTCAGCCTCACCGGCAGTACCATTACCTCCTCCGTCCTCGGCGGTGCAGCCGTGGTTAACACCACCTTGGATGATGCTCTCACGAGCTCCGACATCACCTTTAACCGGACCCATTCTGACACAGCCCAAGGAAATACGGTCACTCTGGCGAAAACCAAGGTAACGGATAACGTCATCGGCGGCCTGGCCCTCCGCGGCACAGCAGCGGGTAACACTGTAACCATAGGAGCAGACTCGCAGGCAGCCAGCCTCTACGGCGGCGTCTCCGGCTACGGCAAGGCTATCGGAAATACGGTCAACCTGGCCGGTGGCACAGTTGCTAACGTCTATGGCGGCGCCACAGGCGTCCTGGGTACGGGCAGCGACCTGCAGAACTCTTTAACTGATGCCATCACCACTCTGGCCGACGTTTCTGCAACGATTACAGACCCTGACGTTTCCCAAAGCGATGCTAACGGCAACACGGTGAACTACTACGGCGGCACCGTCACGGACAGCATCATCGCCGGTAAATCTGCTTCCGCGGCGGCTGATAACAACACGGTCAATCTATATGCGCCCTTAGTGGAAACTGGACTGAACCTCTACGGCGGCATAGGCAAGACTGAAAGCACCGGCAACACGCTGAACGTCTACTCCAATGGTAATAGCGTGGGTAATTTGGACCACTTCCAAAAGCTCAATTTCTACGTACCTAAGAATGCAGTTGCCGGTGACACAATGCTGACGGTGACCGGTGACGCCAATCTTGCTGGCGCTGCGATTTTGGGCGGTGTAGAGGAAACCGCCAAACTCACCTACGGGGACGAAGTGAATCTCCTGTACGATGCCAATGGACTTAGCACGGATGGCGCTTCCCTGGGCGTCCTGCCTGGCAAAGACAGGATTCTGAACGCCGGGTTTGTCAGCACTCCGGTGGAAGTACAGCAGAAAGACAAGAATACCATTATCCTGAAAGTGCTGGATCGTTCCGCTTCCACCCTGTCTCCTGATACCAAACTGATTGCCGAAGGTAACGCCGCAGCCCTGAACTTCATTGGGGCGGGGGCGGATACCGCAATGGATGCGGGCTTTATGGCAGCCTCCCAGGCCAGTCAAAACAGCGAAAGCCAGAAGACCTTTACGCCTTACGTGACCATTGGCGGGCAGAATATGCGCTACGATACCGGCTCCTACGTGGACAGCAACGGCTACGCCGGGAACCTGGGCCTGGTGAGGAGAATCCCGAATGCCAACTCCGTGGATACCATCATGCCCTTTGCGGAATACGGCAAAGGCAATTATACCAGCCACCTGGATAACGGCAGCCGGGGGGACGGCACCCAGCACTACGGCGGCGTTGGTCTGCTCTTGCGTCGGGACCTGAATAACGGTGTATATTATGAGGGCAGTTTCCGGGCCGGCGTGATGGATGGGGATTTCCGGGGTGCCCTGGAAGGGTACTATACAACGTACGACACCCATGCCCGGTATGCCGGTGCCAGCCTAGGCCTGGGCCGGATCTATCAGGAAAGCGACAAGGATAGCGTGGATGTATACGGCCGGTTCAACTATACGCACCTCACCAGTGACGATGTAACCCTCCACAGCGCCTTGGGCACGGCGGACTACAACCTGGATGCCGCCGATTCCTACCGCACCAGACTGGGTGCCCGGTGGACCCATAACTACAAAGAAAATCAGTCCTACTATGCCGGTCTCGGCTGGGATTACGAATTTGACAGCACCACCAGAGCCACCTATGATGGCTTCAGTACCCCGTCGCCTGAGAGTAAAGGCTCCAGCGCTATGCTGGAACTGGGCTGGAAGAGCGATGCTACCAAGGAAAATCCCTGGGGCGCAGACCTGCGGCTTACTGGCTGGGCCGGGAAACAGAGAGGCCTGGTGTTTAATGCCAGCATTACACGGAGACTGTAAATGTGAAAGAAAGTAAAAATCATTCCTCCAGAAGCACTGAGCCTCAGGAGGAATGATTTTTTTCGTGAAATCGACAAACAGATGAGGCAATTACCGGTGGCGTTGAAGAAAACGGAGGATGGACTACAGTTTTTTGCAAAAACTGTAGAGGTGTTTTTAAGAATATATATCCGCTTCGCGGCAGCTTGGATAGGAACCCCATCCCGGTCACGGTTTAGTACTTGGGCGCGACCGGGATGGTTATCCTGATATTGCCTTTTGTGTTTTTTTAGCCAGTGGGACGCTTTCAACTAAGCAATTGCGGCGCCGTTTTGTCTGTCCTGTACAACGGCAGTATCAGGCAAGGAAGGTGTGGGTGGAGTCTCCGGTGGATGGGGGACAACCAGTAAATCTTTCTTTGCCATCAAGACCTTGCTGTTCCCGCTGGTTTCCTACCGCACTTAGTTTTGCTTTTCTGCACTGAATAAGTATCCAAAATACACTTCCTACAACCGTTTCATTTGCAACAATAAACTCCGAAATACTGTATACATTCACAAAAAATCCGCATATTTTCTCTGCAAATTGACAAGTTTTCACTTTCTGACTACAATGGACTCAAAAATATGACTGTGGTCATAAAAATGGGATTGGTGTTATGGAAGCGATGGAAACGAAAAAAAGCGGCGGGGGGATTTTGGGAACCATTGAGCGGGTGGGCAACAAGCTGCCCCATCCCTTTATCCTGTTCCTGTACATCATCGCCATATTGGCGGTGGTTTCTGCGGTGTTTGCTGCTATGGGAACCCACGTAATCAATCCCTCCAACGGGAAGACCGTATTTGTCCGCAGTATCCTCAGCCAGGAAGGGCTGGTCTGGGTTGTAGAGCATCTGCTAAGCAATTTCTCCAGTTTTGCACCCCTTGGGTTGGTGCTGGCCATGCAGATGGCCATTGGTCTGGCGGAAGCAGCAGGGCTTTTGTCCACGGTGATGCGCCGGGCCATGATGGGGGTGCCCTTGTGGGCCCTGTCGGCTACAGTGATTTTCCTGGGCATCAATGGCAGTATTGCTTCTGAAGCGTCCATTATTGTCATTCCGGAACTGGCAGCCTCGGCTTTTGCTGTGCTGGGGAAGAATCCCCTGGCCGGGCTGATTGCCGGCTATGCGGCGACCAACGCGGGTTTTACAGCCAACGTGCTGATTACCGGTACGGATGCGCTGCTGTGCGGGGTTACCCAGGAAGCGGCCCATATCATCGACCCCAATGTGGTGGTTACGGCTGCTGACAACTGGTTCTTTATGATTGTTTCCTGCTTCCTGCTGACGGCGGTGGGCGTTGTGGTCAACGACAAGGTCATTACCCCTCGGCTAGGTGCCTATACGGGAGAACTGGCCACCGAAGGCACGTCTGTTACTCCTGCGGAGAAAAAAGGGCTGCGGTATGCTGGCATCTTCACGGCCGTTTATGTGGCATTGCTGCTTCTGTGCACCGTACCGGCAAACGGCCTGCTTCGGGGCAAGGGCGGCACCCTGATTCCCAGTCCTTTCCTGAACGGCCTGGTGCCCATCCTGATCATCTACTTTATCCTGGTGGGCGTGGTCTACGGCAAGACCGTGGGCACCATCAAACAGTCCAGTGACGTGCCGAAGTTTATGGCCCAGTCCCTGAACTCCCTGACCGGGTACATTGTGCTGGTATTTGTCATCAGCCAGTTTATTGCCATGTTCAACTTTACCAACCTGGGTATGGTTATTGCTGTAAACGGTGCTGCCGGGCTGCAAAATGCCGGGTTTACCGGTGTGCCGCTGATTATCGGGATTATTCTCCTTACCACGGTGGTCAACCTGTTCATGTCCAGCGGCTCCGCCAAGTGGTACATCTTCGCTCCGATTTTCGTGCCCATGCTGATGATTCTGGGATACTCCCCGGCTTTTGCCCAGGTCATCTACCGTATTGGGGACTCGGTAACCAACCCCATTACGCCGATTTATCCGTACCTGCCTATTATTATTGGCATGGCCCAGAAGTATGAGAAGAACACCGGCATGGGAACCATCATTTCCCTGATGCTGCCGTATTCCGGGGCTTTCCTGGTAGTATGGATTCTGCAAATGGCAGCCTGGCTGCTGCTGAAGCTGCCTCTGGGGCCTGGGGTATCCTGCTTCTTCTAAGCCTGCACCAGTTTGCTTTTAGAATTGCTGGAATAGGAGGTCTATTGCGTTGTCCTACGAATTGAAATTGCAACGGCTAGAGGAAATCCTGCGGGAATTCCGCTATCTGAAATCCATGGAATCGTTATTTGAGCTGGACCAGTGGGGGCTGCTGCCGGAACAGGGCGCAGCCTACCGGCAGGAGATGCAGGCCCTGGTGGCCGCCCGTAAAACGGGGCTGTTCCAAACGGCTGAGGCCCGGGAATTGGCCCAGTATTTTGCAGAAACCTCCGGTAATACTGCGGTGGAACGGGGCGTTATCCGCTTCTTCTTGTATCAATATCGGACTTTGGGGCTGATGCCCCAGGACCTGCTGCGGCAGTACAACTTGATTCGGGCGCAGGCTATGTTTGCCTGGAAGAAGGCCCGGGAAGCCAAGGACTTTGCTGTATTTGCACCTTATCTGGAACAGGTCTTTACCCTGAAGAAACAATTGGCCCTGGCGGCGAACCCGGACCAGCCGGCTTTTGACACCCTGGTGGCCCAAACCGATGAGGGCCTTCAGGCGGCTGTAGTAAGCCGGGAATTTGAGGTGCTGAAACACGGGCTCAAGGAACTGCTGGGCCGCCTTCGCCGCAGCGGCCGGGACTTTGACGACAGCCTGCTGCACAAGGACCAGGATCCGGACAAGATGCTGGCGCTGGCCAAACACCTGGTGGGGGAAATGGGCTTTGACCCCAAGCGGGGGACCATCAACCAGCAGGTTATCCACTCCTTTACGTCTTTTATGGGTCCCCGGGATTCCCGAATCTCCACCTACAAAAGCGGCAACCCCCATTTGCTGTACTCCCTGCTCCATGAGTCGGGCCACGCCATGTATTCCTACTCTACGGCGGAAGAATATGCGGCCGTAGGGCTGTGGGGCGGCAGCGAAGGGGGCTTTCATGAGTCCCAGTCCCGTTTTATGGAGAATATTATCGGCCGGAGCCGGGCCTACGCCCAACATCTGCTGCCCCTGCTCCAGGAAACGTTCCCGGATTTTGCCGAGGTGACGGCTGAAGGGCTGTACCAGGCTCTGAACCGGGTGCAGCCCAGTCTGCAGCGAATCAACGCCGACGAGGTCACCTACAGCCTCCATGCCATTATCCGGTTCGAACTGGAACGGGATTGGTTCGCAGGGAAATTGACTACCCAGGAGCTGAAAAAGGCCTGGGACGACAAGTACGAGGCCTACCTGGGGGTGCGGCCCCAAAATGACCTGGAGGGAATCCTCCAGGATATGCACTGGGCTGGGGATTACATTGGCTATTTCCAGAGCTATGCCCTGGGAAATATCTACGATGGGCAGATTTTGGCCGTGCTGCTGCGGGACGTGCCGGATTGCTATGAACGGGTGGGTCAGGGAAACTTTGCTCCCGTTCTGGACTGGCTTCGGGACCATATCTGGCAGTATGGCATTGTCTATACCGGCAGTGAGCTCATGACGCAGCTTACCGGAAAAGCCCTGGACGCCCAGCCTTTCCTGGCTTATCTGAACCGGAAATACGGCGCCCTGTATGGCTGCTGAGGTGCCCCATGAAAAAATTGACCAAGGGGGACCAGACCAAGGAACATTTGTACCGCTGCGCCCTGGCGCTGTTTCGGGACAAGGGGTACGACGGGGTCACGGTGGACGCTATTGTTCAGCGGGCCCACGTGGCCAAGGGAACCTTCTACATCTATTTCAAAAGCAAATCGGATATTATCACCGAGCTGCTGAAGTCCTACGACTCCTATTATCTGGCGCTGGAAAATCAGCTGCAGCCGTCCATGGGGGTGGAGGAAAAATTTGATGCCATCATTACCGGTTCCTGCCGCTTTACCCAGGAGGAGATTGGACGGGAATGCATTCAGGTGCTGTATAAGGCCCTTTTGAAAGGGAATGACCGCTTGGACGCCCTGGACCTGGAACGGGCCCTGTATGGCATTTTCCGGGCTCTGGTGGTGGAAGGAATTGCCCAGGGGCACTACGCCAAGGCAACGGATCCGGACCATTTTACCCGGCTGCTGCTCCGGTGCATCCGGGGCACGTATTTCGAATGGTGCATCCAGACCAAGGGGTTTGATTTAACGGAAGAAACCCTAGGGCTTACCCGGGCTTTTCGCAAAGCCTATTGGGTGCAGCCCGGACCCAAGGAAGACTAAGAATTCCTGCCAGGAATAAGACAAAACGCTTCTGCTCGGATATTGCTGCCAAGCGGAAGCGTTTTTTGCGCCTTGGGTGGCGTATAATACCTTTTGCAGCTTGCAGGGGTCAGCTGGCAGGGGAGGATTGCCCCAAACCAGTACTGTGCACTGCTACAGTAGAGAAGAAGAGTGTAACTTTAGACCCCAAGCCGAATGCTTTTGAGGTGGATTTATGACCGTTATGAACGGACAGATTTTTGGGCTTAAAAGCAATAATTCCAGGCCTGGCAGCTTAAAAAGGTTCTTCACAAATTGACGATAATTTAACGAAAAGTAAGCTTATACTTTCCAATTGAAAAACGCTGTATTTTGTATAACAACGAGTAAAGCTGTAGGAAAATACAGGGCTCAAGCAGTCTTTAGCCAGCTTTGCGTTAGCTTGTGTATTTAATAAAGGTTTTATAGATTAGAAACTATTCTTATTAATAATGTTCATTTGTTACGATAATTTCATAAAACCTTCATGTATGGGGAAAAATGGCCATAATATTTTTGTTTCTGCAAAAAGTGTGTTATACTTAACATAAGAAAGCGGCTGGTTGTCCTCTGGTTGGGGCAGACAGACATCCCCGTTCAGGTTAGCAGCAACAGTTGTTTACGAAGTAGAAACGCCCTGAGCAGGAGACTATTCTTGCAGAAAAGAGAGTATCATGAAACCGTATATTAGCTATCAGGGCTACACTGGAAAAGTGGAATTGGATGTTATAACAAGACTGTACATTCTTAACGTCATGGAAATGCAGGGTGGCATCCATTTTATGGCCCCCAATTACGAAACACTGACGGAAGACTTCTATGATTGGGTAGACGATCTGATGTTAGGCAATGACGAGGAAGACGATACCCTGGAAGATAGGGGACTAAGTTATATGTAAGCCTCCAAGACCCGGTAAGGTAAATTCCCTGCCGGGCTTTTTTATTTTGTTAGGAGATGGAATGGTATGGCAACGGAAGGGGAAGTGCCCAGCAGCACGGCGAAAAAGGTCTGGCGGGTGCTGAGTATAGACTTTGACTATTACCTGGATACTACACTGGAAGTCCGGGATGAGGAATTTCCTCCCGGTGGAGATAATATCCCGCCTCAGGAACTGAAAGCGGAATGGCAGCAAAGCTACCAGGAATACCCGCAGCTGCGGCGTTTGGGGCTGCGGCACCTGCCTTATGCCTACCATTGCCACGTGCTCCACGCTATCCACCGGGGCAAGGCCTACGTGGCCGACAGCCATGGGGAGATTGTAGAGCTGCTGAAGCAGATTCCCCGAGCTGAAACCCTGGAATTGACCCATATCGACTTTCATCATGACAATTACGTATCGGCCGGCAGCAAGGTGGACTGCGCCAACTGGGTGCATCACCTGCAGCTGCACCGGGATCCGGAGAATACCCACGTAACCTGGATCCGGCGGCTGGACAGTGAAATGGCGTCCCTGTACGGGCCTTTCCCTTATCCCAATACCACGGATTATCATATTTCCAGTCTATATGATTACGTATTTCTCTGCTTTTCTCCGGAGTGGACGCCGCCCCATCTGCGGGGTGCTTTCCAGAAGCTGGTTCAGGCAGTCAAACAGCTGCACCCCAGACTGCTAAAATCTGGAGAGAAACTGTAGGGGGCATATTCCCTGAGGAATGGCCACTGGAGACAGGAAAGCGGCCCGGCAGCTGAAGGCATCTTGGCCTTGCCCCAGCGCTATGCAGCCTTTGACCGGAACCGCCTGCAAATACTGCCGGTGCCTTGGCGAAAATTTCAGCAAAAAAAGACGTCTCTGGATTTCTTCAGAAACGTCTTTTTTAATGCAATTGTGCTTTACAGAGATCTAAATACCCCAATGACTTTCCCGGTAATCCGGATGTTGTCCGTACCAATAATGGGAGAATAGGCATCATTTTCCGGCTGGAGGCGAATCTGCTTTAGGTCCCGGAAATACCGTTTGATGGTGGTTTCTTCGTCATTAATCAGAGCTACCACAATGTCGCCGTTGCTGGCGTAATCCTGCTTGCGGACAAACACGTAGTCGTGGTCATAAATACCGGCATTCTTCATGCTGTCGCCTTCGACAACCATCATGAACACATCGTCCCGGCAGCCAATCAGGTCCATGGGGATGGGGTAGGTATCCTCAATATCTTCTACTGCCAGAATGGGATCACCGGCGTGGACAGCGCCTACCAATGGCACGGGTACCATATCCTTTTTCCGCCAGCCCAAGTCCTGGGGCATATAAGTACGGGGCTTTTCAGGGTCCCATTTCAGATAGCCGGCATCTGCCAGCTTTTTCAGGTTATTATGCACAGAAGCGCTGGAAGAAAGACCTACTGCCTGACCAATTTCCCTTACCGAAGGGGGATAGCCGTTGGAAAAGGTGTAGGTGTTGATATACGTAAGAATCTTGGTCTGTCGATCAGTTAAGGAAGTAAGCTTAGATTCGGAATTGGCTGCATTGTTCATAGACAGATCTCCTTTACCCCCAAAATCCGCTTTTGGGATATTATTATCGAATATAGGTTGCTACTAGCCTTAGTATACCAAGCTTATCCCAAAAAATCAAACAAATGTTTGCAAAAAGCGCAATAAAGCCTCAATTTTGCACAAAACGAACAGGAAAAGTGGAAACAAGCACAATCGATATATTATCGATATATTGTGGTAGGGCTGAAATGGTTTGAAACGTCCAAATTTGCGATTTGACGAGATTTAAGTGAAAGTACAATAACTTACTCAACTTACTCACGCAGAATTGGAAAAAACGATTCTAAAGCCATTTAACGCATGAAAAATCAGCCGGGAAAAGGAAAAAAGTAAGGTGTACGCTGAGAACTCAAAAAAAGTAAACTGGTATCCTAGCAGAGCACCCGAAAACACTGGGTGCAAGCTGCAGAACAGCAAAAATGGCTAAAGCAGCAGACTGGCATCCAGATAAACAGTTGAAGTCACACCAAACCACTGAAGGTCCGTTGGATAAATCACAGCTTTGACGAAATGCAGAGACTCAGGCGCCTATAATATGATGTCTCAAAGTTCGGAGGCAAGGCAAAGACACAGGCAATAAAAAGGAAGTTTATGGCACGGTAAAAGCCGATTGTCCAACGTGAAAACCAGCAGCGGCAGTATGGCGAACATCATTTAAAAATGCTTGCGAACCGGATTTGTAAGGGAGTTGTAAATTTCTGAAAAAAATCAAGAAAAATTTTACGTCCTATAATATATATTATGTTAAATAGTGTGGAAAAAATTTAACAAAGGGTAAGTTCCTGGCTTGCCAACCGTTAAAAAGTCATACTATTGGCGCCAGCCCAGGCGCTGCCAGTGTTTGCAGGCTTTATTTTTTCGGCAAAGTGCTTTCTGGTCCTACAAACCTATTGCTTTCAGGTCCATTTAACGGTATTTTCCTTTTTAGCTTCGGGCTTTATTATCTATACCATAATTATATACGTATAGATATATGCAGGACCTTTGCGTTGCTTTTCTATGACGCAGCTTTTTGTAGTTTTTACCTTTTACGTTTCCTACTTTTTCGTTTGGCCCCCGTGAGTATGTGTAGCCGATGCTGCCACTGGGCTTTTGCGCTGCTTTAAATCTATTCCTTTAACAGTACTGTCCTACAGAATATCCCTCTTTTTTATGGAGTTGCGCTTGGTTTTAAATTTATCTTTTCACATTTGCTATTTTACCTTATTGGTTTTTATCCTACTGCTGGCAGTATTGCTCCCTTATTTGGGCGAAAGATTGCCTTTTCAAAGCTGTAGTTCTATTTCGTCCTGATAATCACTACATATGGTAGCATAATTCCTGCTTTTCCGTCATAATACTGCTATATATGCTATGACCGCCAAATTTCGTTTCTGAGGCGTTTTTTTAAGGGGGTGCATATACTTTTATATAGGCCATTTTGCATCTAAAATGATTTCAGCCCCATTTTGGAAGCAATTTTCCAAAATGAGACTGTAGAATGGCGAACAGGTGAAAACCGGTCAGGTGAAAACCGGTCAGCTGATTACGCAATTTAGCTAGGTTATTTAGTTGAATCCTATAGACGTTTTCCCAGGCTGATTACGCAATTTAGCTAGGTTATTTAGTTGAATCCTATAGACGTTTTCCCAGTTGGTAGGCATCTTGTATAAAATGGCTATGCTTGGTCATAAAGGGCGTGCCGCAGCCCGTGCCCAAAATCATGCCTTGGTCTGCAAAGCCGCAATATTTTACCAGCGTTTGGTAGTGGACCCGCAGGGCCTCAAAGGTCCAAGAATCATCATTCCAGGCAACGGTTAGGAGGGCCGATTTCAAATGGGCGGAATGGAGTGAAGAATTGAAGGAGCAAAAACGGTCAACAATGCTCTTTAGCTGAGCCGTCATGCCAAAATAATAAAGGGGAGTGGCCAAAACCAATATATCGGAAGCTAAAATTTGCTGTTTTAACTGGGGCATACCATCTTTTTGCACACAGGGGCCTTCGTAGCCGCAGGCTAGACAGCCGGTGCAGGGATGGACCTGGGCGTGGGCTGCATCAATGACGTGAACCCGGTGTCCTGCCTCCTCTGCTCCCCTTTTGAAACTTTCCACTAACAGGTGGGTGGAACCATTTTGGTTGGGACTGCCCATTAATACGGTAATATCCATTTCACTCGCTTCTTTCCATTAATTAATCGAATAATTAATCGAACAATTAATTATTCGGTGTGCTGCTGCGCTTCTTGCCCCTGCAAACCTAATCGTGCCACTGATAGCCGCAGTGCCTACAGGTATACCGCAGCCGGTTGGAATGGTGCTTTCCTGCAATCAGCCCTAAAGGTCCAATGAGCAGCGCCCCCACTACCCCCTTCACCAGGCTGTAGCCCTTCTTATCAATATAAATATCTGTAGAATGGCAATTGGGACAATGGAGCCACCCTCTGTCCACAATCACTTCTACTCGGCTGGGCTGCACTGTAGGCAGTTCCTGGTCCTGGCGTGCAGGCCTGGCCGCAGGATCTATCATATATACAGAGTCTGCGGGCAGAGCCAGCGTTTCAGTTTCTGTTTTGGGTCCGGCGCCTTTAACAGGTGCTCCGCACTGACTGCAAAACTGCGCCCCTGCAGCCAGCTTTGCCCCACAATGGGTACAAAACATCCCTATCCCTCCCCTTCGTAGCCGCAGGAAACTTGTACCTTCCTGCGTTACTGGTACATTACAGTTTTATCTTAGCACACTGGCCAGAGCCTGTCACGGGAAAGAAAGGCAGAACGGAAAAAGAATTGGAGCTTGCACAAGAAAGCAGGAACCGAGGCTTCTCCGATTCCTGCTTCGTTTATCTAAAGGGCAATCCCTTTGTGCTCTTTAGTACTCCGGTGTCCAAAGAATCTTGGCCACAGCCTCTTTGGCATCTAAAATGCCTTTGGATGCCAGCCCCTGTTTGATGGCGCAGTCTGCTACCGCTTCGGCTACGGCTTGGGTGAAGGTTCTCAGATGGGCTACCGGCGGAAGCACAGCAGCCCCTTCCTGTCCTGCGTCCACAAATTGGGTCAGGGCATGAGCCGCAGCAGAAATCATTTCTTCCGATACCCGGGACGCACCGGCGGCAATGCTGCCCATTCCCAGGCCGGGGTAGATTAACGCATTGTTGGCTTGGCCAATGTGGTAGGAAATGCCCTTATAGGTAATGGGTTCTACTGGAATCCCTGTGCCAATGAGCGCTTTTCCGTCAGACCAAGCCAGCAGATCCTGGGCAGAGGCCTCGGCCAGCTGGGTAGGATTGCTCAAGGGGAAAATAATGGGCCGGTCACACCAGGACAGCATGGCTTCCACAATCTCTTTCGTAAAGGTCTTGGGCGTAGTGGACGTGCCTACCAGAATGGTGGGCTTGGCAGCTATCACGGCACCCTGTAGAGTTGAAGTGTCCTGACCGGCAAATTCGTCCCGTTTTCTGGCAAAAGGCCGCTGTTCCGGCGTCAGGTCTTCCATATCGTCAAACAGAAGGCCCTGCTTATCTACCATATAGAAATGCTTTTTGGCTTCTTCTTCCGAGAGCCCTTCCTTAACCATTTCCTGGCAGATTTGGGCTGTGATGCCAGCGCCTGCTGTACCAGCGCCAAAGCACATGTAGCGTTGGTCCGTCAGCTTTTCTCCGGTAATCTTCATGGCACCCAAAAGTCCGGACAGGGTAATAATCCCCGTCCCTTGGCAGTCATCGTTAAAGACCGGGTAGGAGTTCCGATACCGGTTCAGCAGTTTGGCTGCATGTTCCCGTCCGAAATCCTCAAAGTGGAGATAGACCCCGGGAAACAGCTTTTCTACGGCGGCTACAAACGCATCCACAAAGGCCAGATAGGCGTCGCCCCGCACCCGTTTGTGCCGGGCACCCAGGTATAAGGGATCCTGCAGCAGACTCTCCCGGTCCGTTCCGCAGTCCAAAACCACAGGCAGAACATATTCTGGATTGATGCCCGCCGCATTATAGACCATCAGCTTGCCTACGGAAATATCCACCCCGTTGATGCCCCAGTCACCAATGCCCAAAATGGCCTCCGCATCGGTACAAACAATCAGCTGGATTTTGCGGTTATCGGCTGCCCGTTTCAAAATCCCCTCTATAGCCTCCGGCTGCTCCAGGGATAAAAAGGCAGCTTTTTGGGCCGTTACGTACTTTTCGCTATAGGTTTCAATGCTTTCAGCAATCACCGGATCGTAGACAATGGGCATCCATTCTTCCAAATGCTGGGTGAAGGCGTAGAAAAACAGCCGCCGATTGGTGTTGAACACCTCCATCAAGTAATTTCGCTTTTCCAGATTGTTGGTCTTTTGAGAAAAATAGGCATAAACCCGTGCTGCCTGCTGGTCAATAGTTTCCACTACCGGTGGCAGGAGCCCGGAAATCCCGGCCTTTTCCCGTTCTTCCAGAGAAAAAGCAGTGCCCTTATTGAGAAACGGATCCCGCAGTAAGGCAAATCCAGATTTTGTCATAATAAGACTCCTTTCGAAAGCAGAACAAAGAACGAATATCCATAACATGTTAGTATATAAATCATCTCTATAGCCATTATAAGGCAAACTGAAGAATTTGTCATATACAAACAGGCCGCTAGAATCTGTGCAGGTTCTAGCGGTGCTGTAGAAAACTATGTATCGGATTTTTGGTCGACGTTCTCAACGGGTGTAGTGCAGACATCCTACTTTTGAACCCCATCCCGGCATTGCCGTGGGCAATGCCACCCTTCCCCTTTACCTGTTCGCATAGCGAACAGGTAAGGAGACGGCAAACCAAACTTCCTCAGTCAGTCCTGCGGACTGACTGCCCCTTCACGCTTGAAGGGGCCATTCTTAGGCCTATACGAGTCATGTGCTAAACGGGTATAGAGATGGAATTACGGGGTATGTAAATACTAGTACGACCTTTCTATATCACTTGACTAGTAGAGGTCTAGAACGCTTCCTGCAAGCGTGCAGGAAGTGTCGCCGACCGGCGACGATAGAAGTTCACCACATATTGCGGCCTCTGGCCGCTGCCTTCCACTTACCAGTGCGTTGCTCGGCACGCACTGGAGAAGGGGAAGGTCGGTCACGCCCATGTACCAAACCGTGACCGGGATGGGGTTCCGGCCCAAGCGGCCGCAGAGCGGATATATATTCTGAAAAACACCTCTACGCTTTCGTAGAAAGCGTAGTACGTCGTCAATTTTCTTCAGCACTACCTGTCAGCCCCCCACCCAATCCCCGATTCTGCGCAAAAACATTCTCATGTCTCCAATTTAGCGGTGAAGGCTCATTCTACGGCGCTGGCGCCGCTATATATTCTGAAAAACACCTCTACGCTTTCGTAGAAAGCGTAGTACGTCGTCAATTTTCTTCAGCACTACCTGTCAGCCCCCACCCAATCCCCCGATTTCACACAAAAAAGCATTCCGCCAAAAGTTCCATTCTTCTGGCGGAATGCTTTTTTTACCTTTTTCACATTTACATTCTCCGTGTAATGGTCACCCCATATGTGAACCCTCTTTGCACGCCGCTCCACCCGGTGACTCTCACATCCGCACCCCAGGGGTTCTCTTTGGTGGCCTTGCTCTGCCACCCCAGTTCCACAAAACCGCTGGAGCCCTGGACGCTGGGCGCCGGGGTGCTGAAATCCCGGTACTGGGCTCTGGCTTCTCCGTCGAATTCATAGTCCCAGCCAAGGCCAGCATAGAGGGTATCCTGGGCTCCCTGATGCCGTGTCCAGCGCAGCCCCAGCCGGCTGCGGTAGGAATCCACGCTGTCCAGGTGGTACGTTCCGCCGCCCAGGCCGCTGTATATCCTCGTGGTGTCACTGCCCAAATGGGTCCAGTAAAGCTTACCATAGTAATCAAAATCATTTCGTCCACGGGTGACCACCTTCCCCAGGCCCAGGTGGGCCGCCACATAACTGGAGCCCGTAGCATAGGAAGCCTGGTGGCCCGCCAACAGACCCCGGAAGTCCCCGGACAGATACCCTGCCCGGACCATTCCTTCGTAGTGCGCTCCATTAGACAGATCCCGGCGCAGCAGCAGCCCCCCGCCTATATAGTGCTGGCCCCCATCGCTCCGGGCCCCGCTGTCCAAATGGGCTGTGTAGTTCCCGTTGCCGTATTCCGCAAAGGGCATAACGGTATCCGTGTGGTTCCCTGCAACAACCCGTTTCACGAAGCCCAGCTCTGTACTAATCCCCTGGCTGTCCACGTAGGAGCCGGTAGCGTAGCGCAGGTCGTGGCCTCCCACTACCGCATACGGAGTGAATTTGGCCTTTACCGAATGGTCTTCCAGCCAGGCCGCTTCGTAGGCCGCCACTGCCGAGGCGTAGCCATGATTGGACGCCAGGTCGGACGCATTCACCAGCTGACTGATGGCCGCCTCCCTCTGCTCGGGAATCAATTTGGTGTCCGGGTTCAGGGTGCCTTTATCACCGGCAGGGATGTATAAAACCACCGTGTTGGGGTCCTGCTTCTTGATCAGCACCTTGTGCTGCACAAAGCCCGGATCCGTAACAAAATCCTGGCCTGCCACCATACTGTAGGAAGCCCCTTCCGTTAAAAGCGGCGCATTGCCCTTGTGGAGCAGGTTGATGACTTCGCCCGGCTGAAGGGAGACTGCATCATTCACCCCCGCACTAATGGCTGCCCCGTGAACGTCCGCCGTGCCCGTCACCTCCAGCAGCGTGTCCCCTGCCGCCGTGCCCGCCGGCACGTAGAAATTAAGCGCCTGGAAGTACTGCACATTCTTTACCGTATTGCCTTTGGTATACAGGTTCAGGGTGTTCCCCGTACTTTCCTTGTCACTGTAGCCGCCATACAGGCTTAGCAGGGTTCCCAGGCTGCCGCCGGTGATATTTACCGTGTTGCCTGTGGCCGCGCCGTTTTCAGCAAAGCCTCCGGCAATCACGTTGTCATCGGCTTCCCCCGTAGTGGCCGCCTCCGTACCCAGGGTGCCGCCAGCAATAGTTACTGTATTCCCTGTAGCGTCGGATAGGGCCGAGTGGCCGCCCAGGACGCTGTTCTTTACGGTGCCGCCTGTGATGGTGACCTTGTTGCCCACCGCCTTGCCGCTAAGGGGCACCTCGTCGTAGGTGGTCACCGCTGCAGCTTCCCCGCCCACCACCGTGTCCACGCTGCTGGTACCGCTGAGCGTTACCTGGTTATTTTCGGCATCCTGGGGCTGCGCGGAATACATAATCCAGCCTACTGTATCACCGGTCTGACCGCCTACAACTTCTACGTCCACGGTACTGTCCGTAATCGTCACGCTGTTTCCCGTGGCCGTGCCCAGCACGCCGACGCCGCCGTAAACGGATTTGGCCTGGGTCCCGGCAGTCAAAGTGACCTGGTTGTCGTTCGCTGCCCGGCCATTTTGACTAAGTCCGCCGATAACCAGTCCTGCTGTATGGTCCTGGGTATTGCCCGAGGTATCCTTAACCACGGACGAAGAAACTTCCACCTGGTTGCCCGAGGTGCAGCCCATCATAGAATAGGCGCCCAGAACAGAGGACAGGGAACTGTCCTGGATGGAAACGCTGTTCCCATTCGCCGTGCCATAGCTGCTGTAGCCCCCGTAGACCCCGGAAGAAAAAGAACTGGGATTTTGAGGTGCGACGTGAACCCCTTTTAGTTGGACCTGATTGTTATTGGCCCCATAGGTGGCATCATCGCCGTCCGGTATTACGCTAAGATCCTCCGGGTGGGCCAAGGAAATACCGCCGGTAACTGTATCATAAGTGCCGCTGCCCGAATCGGTTACGGTAACGCTATTGCTGTCTGCTGTGCCATTCACGGCCGAACCGCCGAATACGTACAGGTTGGCGCCACTAGGAGTGTTGAGCGAAAGGGTTACCTGGTTTTCTTTGGCACTGCCTTGACTTCGGCCGCCAAAAATTACTAGCGCCGTACTGCGCAGGGTCAGGTCGCTGGCCTGGACTACGTTGTAGGACGCATCACTATTTGAAGAAATGCCCCCGGCCATAAGGTCAATGTTTATTTTCGCCGAAGCAGGATGCACCTCTGACTTACCATAAATCGTATCGCTGGAAGACTCAGCAGAGCCTGCGCTGGTAGAAATCGTATGTCCAAAGGCCATTCCCTGAAGGACAACCCGGTTGTTATTGGCACTCCCTTTCGCCGCTTCGCCGCCAATTGCTTTTTGCAGCACCACAGCCCCCTGCCCCAAGGTGACGGTATTGCTGTTGGCACTGCCGCCGGTAGTAACCGCAGTCTGAAACATGGCTTCCTGCAGCGTTCCCGCCTTGCCGCCCCATACCCCAGCAGCCGTGCTGTTGGTCAGGGTAACCGTGTTTTTGTCAGCAGCACCGTTTTCCGTTTCCGTGTGGCCGCCGTACACATTGCCGGATACCGTAATCCCGTCCGCCGTCAGCGTATTGCCGCTGGCAGAACCCGTATAGCCATTGCCTTCCAAAGCCTCATACACCGTACCTGTGTCCGACTGGACCTGCCCCTCCGCACCTGTAAGCGTTACCCCCGCCCAGACCGGCGGAGTGTACGCCCCCAAGCCGATAATGCTGGATGCCACCATCACCGGTAAAAATCTTTCCGCTGGCTTCATAAAATTTCCCCCTATACAGTGTTTTCCCTATTTCCACCTTGAAACAAAATCATAAAAACAGTACAGCCTGTTTACACGATAATTTAGAATAGTTCCTTCTTGCGGCTGATTATTGATAATCATATTATAACGGCTTTGTATATTGTTGTCTATGTATTTTGCGAAATTTGTGAAATTACTAACCATTGCTGCAAAAGGAGAATCGCCGTAAAGTCAAGCCTAACGCCATTTGTATATGCGCCTTGTAAGCCTGCAAGAACCAGCAGGCCCCTAGAATCCGAAAATTCCAGGGGCCTGTCCGCCTACTTGTTTCGATTACATTCTTCTAAAGATGGTAGCACTATAGGTGAAGCCTTGTTTTACCCCGTGCCAGCCGGTCACCCGCAGATCTGCACCCCAAGGATTCGTCTTGGTGGCGCTGCTCTTCCAGCCCAGTTCCAGGAACTCGCTGGAGCCTTTCATGCTGGCATCCGGAGAACTGTAGTCCTGATAATGGGAAGTGGATTCACCATCAAACTCACGATCCCAACCCAGTCCAGCATAAACACTTGAGGTTTTCTCATCCAAATGTTTGGTCCACCGGAAGCCGAGACGGGTCCGGTGGGAATTTACCCCCTCCAGTTTGTAGTCCGCAGCACCAAAGGCGCTGTGCAACTGGAAGTCATCACTGCCTAGGTGGGAATAAAATAACTTGCCGTAGATGTCATAATCATTGGTAGCCTGCTTGTAGACCTTGCCCAGGCCTGCATGCGCCGCGAAGTAGTTGGAAGCCGTGTTGTAGCTGGCGCCAACGCCTGCAATCCGTCCAGCGTATTCCCCGCTGAGATGGCCGCCCCGCACCAGTCCTTCATAATGCACCCCGTTGTTCAAATCCCGGCGCAGCAGAAGGCCTGCCCCTACATAGTGCTGACTGCCATCACCCCGGGCACTGCCGCTCTAGCTGGTGAAGTTGCCAGTGCCATATTCTATAAAGGGCATAATGGTGTCAGAATAACCATCCGTAAAGGTACGCTTGATAAAGCCCAGTTCTCCGTTAAACCCATTGGTATCTACCGTAGAAGTGGTGTTGTACCGCAAGTTGTGACCACCCAGCATCACATAGGGAACATACTCAGCAGCCACATCCTGCTGGTCCAGGAAGGCCGCATTTGCTGCCGGTGCCGGAATAGTCTCTGGGGCCGTTTCGGCAGCCGAGGTTGGCGTCGTCTTTGCAGCCGTTTCCGCAGCAGGGCTTACAGTCAAAGAATCGGTGCGCACTTGGCTGAGCAATTCGCTGGGGGCCGTTTTCTTTACCATCAATGAGGTTTCCAGTCCCCCTTGATTGATATAGGCGCGCATACGATCCATTTCATATTGGCCCTGCCAAGCTTCCATAGCCGCTGACAAGCCGTCCGTTACAGCCACTTCCGACCCTCCGGCTACCAGGTTGGCTGCGTTGGTCTGTCCTTCAGAAAGGACTTTGGTATCTGCATCAAGAACGCCTGGAGTCCCTGGCAGAACGCCCAAGACCACCGTATTATCATCCTGTTTCCAGATACTCACCTTCCGCCGCAGGAAGCCGGCGTTCAGCGCTGTATCCATACCTTCCTTCATGCTGTAGCTGGTTCCTTGGTTGGTTTCCACCCCATTGGCATCAGCCAACACGTTGATGACCTCGCCGTCGGCCAAATACGTGGCGTTCGCAACAGCTGCCTGGATATTGGAATCCTTGGCATTGGCCGTGCCCGTTACCGTCAAAAGGGTTTCCCCTGCTCCAGTTCCTGCAGGCACATAGAAATTCATATTCTGGAAGTAATCCAGATTCTTTACGCTGCTGCCCTTGGCATACACATTCAAGGTGTTGCCGGTGCTTTCTGTGCCCTGTCCGCCATAGAGCTTGCCCTCGCTGGTCAGGAGTGCGGCGTACAGGTTCACCGTATTGTCCTTGGCTGCGCCGGTTGTGGACTGTCCGCCAAGGAGACCCTCCGTAACAGTGCCGCCATAGAAATTAATGGTGTTGTCATTGGCAGTGCCGGAATCAGACTGCCCACCGATAACGCCTTCCGCAACAGTACCTCCGAAGACGTTCACCGTATTGTTGTTGGCTTCAGATTTTGCCTGCCCGCCTACGATGTTCGTATTGGTAGTACCACTGTAGAAATTCACCGTGTTGCCATTGGCCGTGCTGGAATCGGACTGCCCGCCGATAATGCCATTCGCAACAGTACCGCCGGAGAAGTTCACGGTGTTGTTGTTGGCTTCCGATTCTGCCTGACCGCCTACGATGTTCGCATTGGTAGTACCGCTGTAGAAGTTCACCGTGTTGCCATTGGCCGTACCAGTTTCAGACTTGCCGCTGACGATACCACTCGCAGCAGTACCGTTGGCGAAGTTCACCGTATTGTTATTGGCCGTGCCAGATTCAGACTGGCCGCCGATAATGCCTTTCGTAACAGTACCGCCATAGAAATTGACCGTATTGTTGTTGGCAGTGCTGGACTGGGAATAGCCGCCTGTAATCCCATTATTTACGGTGCCAGCGTAGACGTTCACCGTATTGTCATTGGCAGCGCCGCTCTTGTAGGTGGTCGATGTGGGTTCTGCAGCTTCCGCTGTCATTACACTTATCTCAGCATCGGAAGCATCGGAAGAGTCGACAGCCTCGGCTACCCAGACCCAATCATCTTCATTGAAGCTGTATTTTAATTGTACCGTCGGCGCTGCCACGTTCGCATCCATAGTGGAATCCACGGCATAGCCGCCGTAGATGGCGTCCACCGTGCCGCTAACCAGGTTTACCGTATTGCCGCTGGCGCTGCTCACAGAACCTGTCACCGTAGGGGTATAGGCTACATCCGTTAAGGTTGTACCTTGATACGTATAACTCCAACCATCATCGTAAGACTCATACTCTTTAATCGATGTATAGTCCACAGTCGGCATGCTATTGATCAATGTGCTGCGAAGGCTGCCCGCGTCCGTGCCCAAAAGGCCCGCTGCGCCGCCGTAGACACTTCCTGCCGTGCTGCCGGAGATGGTGACCGTATTGCCCTGGGCTGCACCTACTCCGGAGATGCCGCCATAGACGTCAGCGGCCGCAGAGCCATTGGTCAGGGTGACCGTATTGCCTGCTGCCGTACCCTGCATGACCATACCGCCCAGCACCAGGCCACTGGCATTAACCTTGGCCAGGGAGACCGTATTTCCCTGTGCGCTTTGCTCCGCCGCAGCTGTAAAGGAAAGTGCACTTGTATAGGTTTTTGTTATGTGAAAATGTACATAACCCTCACTATCCTCATCATAATCATAAATCGATTTCTGTGCGGGCAGGACTGTTGTGCCGCCGATGATAGAGCCGCTTGCCTTACTATTGGTCAGGGCTACGGTATTGTTGTCCGCGCTGGTGCCGCCAGTACCGCCGCCGATGACGCTTGTTGCCGTGATGCTGCCCTTTTCCGTACTTTGGAGGATGACCTTGTTGCCATTGGCTTCCCCGTAGAGGGCAGTACCGCCCAGAACGTCTCCGTAGGACGTTTCTTTGTCCAGAGTCTGGACCATCTGTACGGTGTTTTCATTGGCCTGCGCTTCTGCAATGGCTGTACCTTCATCGGGCACTACATAACCGCCGTAGATGACTCCTGTAGAAGAAGCATCGGTCAGGAATACCCGGTTCGTATTGGCCTCTGTCGCATCAGCGGTAAACAAGTCGTTTGGCATGTAATAATCGCCATAGAAACTGAAAGTACCTCCCTGGGTGCTGCCTACGAGGCCGCCATAGACGTCGTTTTGTAAGCTTGTGTTGGTCAGGGTCAGGGTATTTTCATTGGCCGTACCACAGGCAGCGATACCGCCGGCTGCTGCTATATAAATAACGGGTGCCGGATAATAACCTGCATCTCTATCATCAGCGTCAGGTTCCGCCCCAATGGTCAGATTGGTACCTTGTGTCAGCTGCTTGCCACTCACAGTGACCTGGTTGGCATTGGCCGATCCGGCTTCTGTATAGCCGCCTATTACCCGTTCATAGGCAGTTGATGCGTCCAGGCTGTACGAGACATTTACAATATTACTATTGGCACCGGCCTTTTCCGCATCAGCAGTGATATAGCTATCGTCAACGGTCGCAGTCTTGGCTGCTGTATCCGCCTGTATTGTCGGTTTTTCGTCATCAAGGTGATACAAATGAAGGCCCAAATAGCCGCCATACACAGCTCCATCAGCAACAGTAGCATAGACATTATACGTTTTACTGACCAGGCTGTCTATCAGAGTGACCGTATTGCTGCTGGCGCCATTCCCAGATAGGCCATAGACATTGCCGCCGTAGACCGATCCAGCCTGCACGTTTTCCAGGGTTACGTTGTTGTGTTCCGCATTGCCATAGAATTCGATAGGATTACTAGTCTTCCCGCCAATGACAGAGCCGACTATCGTATTGAAGCTGTTGCCATCTTCATCCGGCATGGCAAGTAACTTCCCAGTAATCTTTACGCTGTTGCCATCGGCATTGCCTTCATCCACATAGCCGCCGTAGACCTCTTCATATTCCGTTGCCGTATCCAGGGTAGAAGAAATCGTTACCCGATTTTTATTGGCCGTAAGGGGCGAATAGACCGTTGCATCACCATGTATTGCATATCCCCCGTAGACGTCGGCGGTAACCCTGCTGCCGTTCTTCTTCAGGTTCGTTAAAGTGATTGTATTTTCGTTGGCTCCGGCACTCAGGGCTCCCGGCAGGGTGTAGGTATTGCCGTCGATTTCATAGGAAACCGTAGTCGTACCGTCTGTGCTTTCCGTAGTCGTCACCGCACTCGGAACTCCATATACTTGCAAGTACCCGCCATATAATTCACTATATGAATAGACAGAACTAGTGGCCAAAATCACACTGTCTGTAATGGCAACTTCATTCTTGCTGGCGCCGCTAAGGCCGGCAAAACCATTGTACACATAACCACCAGCGATATTGCTTGGTGCACCAGAGCTATAGTTGCGATGACTTAGAAGCGTGACATTTTCCAGGCTTACTTTGTTATTTTCGGCATTGCTTAGGATATTTCCGCTGCCTTTGGCATACCCGCCGAAGACTTGGCTGACAATGATATTAGAGGGTTCTGCCCCTTCAAGCTTTTGCCCTGTAATCGTCACGCTGTTGCCATCAGCATTACCCATTTCCACCTTGCCGCCGTAGACATCTCTATAGCCTGCCGCCTCATTCAGGGTAGAAGAAATGTTTACCTGATTATCATTGGCCGTAAGCAGAGAAGAGGTACCCTTAACATACTCTGCATCCCCGCCATAGACGTAGAGGTCTGCATCTGTCAATGTATGTTCCAGATCCTTTAAGGTGATTACATTCTTGTTGGCGCCGAGATTTGCTGCAGCCGGAAGCGTATAGGTTATATTTTTACTATTTTTATCTGTATAGCTTACTGTCGTTGTACCATCAGCGTTGGCTGCAGTCGTTACATTCCGCGAATCTATCCACAGACTGCCGCCGTAAAGGCTGGTTGTACTATCAGACGCAACTTTACTAGCCTCAATGGTAACTTCGTTACCACTGGCGCTGCTAATACCGGCCAGACCATATTTCACATAGCCGCCTTGGACATCCCCGTTAAGAGTGACATTTTTGAGATTCACCGTATTGTCATCGGCACTGCCGCCGTGAAATACCCTGCTACTGTCAGCACCACCACTTTTACCGCCGAATACATCAGCATCGAGGGTCAGCAAATTGCTGCCATCAGCAGCTTTCACTCCGGTAATGGTTACTTCATTGCTGTTTGCATTGCCCAAATCCGTGTAACCACCGTATAAATCAGCATTAAAGGTCGTTTCCTCCGCCAGCTTTTCATTTTCAAAGGAAATATTCACCGCATTGTCCGTAACGTTTATAGGGCTCAGTACTACGGAAGCGGCATCACCCAGAGAAATTTCCCCATAGCCGCCGGCGACCAAATTATTCTTACCCGTAAACGTACTGTCTGAGAAAGAAACACTGTTGCCGCTAACCGTAAAGGTGACCGTGGGAGAACCGTCTGCCGTGCCTTCTGCCTTTAGATAGCCGCCATAGATGCCTTTATTCCTACTTATTGTGAAGGCGCTGTTCTCGCCAATAACCTTGTTGTTCTTGACGCTGACATCGGTGTTATCCAGCAAAGCTGCTATACTATCAGCATCTAGGCTTAGATCTCCGCCGTAAACATTGGTACTAATATTTGTCTGACCGCTGATATCATTTTCTTTATCGGTAACACGAGTGACGACTTCTGTGCTGCCGGCCAAGGCAGGCTGTGCATATAGTCCCATACCCAATATGCTGGACAATACCAGCGTGGTCAACAATTGTTGATGATACTTTTTCATTCCCCAAACCTCCCCGAAATCTGTTGCATTTCCCCTACGAAACACAACGATTGCTCATACAATTACAATGGCCAAAAATCAGCCAGCCGCTATCTCCGACTGTATTTTACTCACTCTTTTATAGCTGTACACGGGCAGCCTCATCTCCTTTGGCCACTGGACTCCTCCTCACAAAAACGTATTTGCTATTCTGTCAATTCGTGACGAAGAAGCCAATTTCCCCAATTTATAGCATTATTATAAAGCAAAAAAGTATTTAAACATCTTATTTCTTGTAATTAAGAAATATACTTATACTGATCAATTTAGCAGGGCGTGTTAAATCATTATATTCAAGTTTACCAACCAATTTGAACGCTTATGCCTCCCCCTCCTACGCAGCAAAATAACCTAAAAAACTACAAAGAAATCTCAAAATATGTACGAAAAATAATCACATCTGGTGGACAATTTATCACGTGTTGTCAAATCAAGAATATTTCCGATTTCGCAGGGCTTAGAAAAAGAAGAAGAACTGCAAAAGAATGATTATCACCGCTAGATTAGTAAAAAGAGGATGTTTTGTGTGAAATCGACAGATCGGTGAGGCAATTACAGGAGGTGCTGAAGAAAAATGAAAACGGTTTTGTGTGAAATCGAGAGAATTGAGTCACTATAATTTGTAGGAATAGAGGAAATGGAGAACGTACAACAGCTTGAAGCCTGAAATTTGGGTGGCATCAAGCTGTTGAGGAATCAAGATGGAATATATGGCGGCGCCAGCGCCGCAGAATGTTCCTTCCCCACCCCGGCCCTTGGATTCTCGGATTGGCCGTCCCTCCTCTTCCTGCTAGGCGGGGAGGGCATGGGGTAGTACTGTCCGCTGCTTTAGATATTTTGACAGTTAATGTAGTGGCAGCGCAACAGTAACGATTAACAGTTGACCAGTAATTGCTATGGAAGCTTCCTGCAAACGTTGCGTTCGCGTCCAAACAGGGCTACAGTTTTTCCAAAAGCTGTTTGGTATACGCGAGCCATGCGACAGCCGTCCGGGAATCAAACCCGTAGGGTGCTGATGACCGGTATACGGCGAACCGCTCAGGAAGTGGCGCATTTTCCTCTATAGCCCCTTTCAAGCGTGAAGGGGGTGGCAGCCGATAGGCTGACGGAAGAAGTTTTTCCAAGAATAAGGTGCCGATAGAAGTTCATCCAAGCCTTTGCGGCCGCCGGCCGCTGCCTTCCCGCAGCAACAACAGTCCAACTGCGGGAAGGTGCCTGACGCCAGGAAGGCGGATGGGCCCGGTCCACACCTACACCCTGCTGACCGCACGACCATTTATAAGCTCCAACCTTTATGCGGCCGCATCCAAACAGCCCACAAATTCTGCAAATGGCTGTTTGGTTAATAAGGCCTATGTGATAGCAGCCCAGGAATTGAGCCTACAAGGCGAAAATGACTGGCTAGCTGCGAACCCACTGGGGGAGCTGGCAGACACGTCAGTGGCTGAGTAAGGGAGTCGTATCCATTTCTCAAGGCCTCAGCTGCTGAGAAATGGAATATACGACCCCTGCGATAGCCGTCCAGGAACCGAGCCTGCAAGGCGATGGCGACTGGAATACGGCGAACCGCTCGGGGATTCCCGGCACCACATCACTTCAGGTCCGCTGACTGCACCAAAAAGCTCCTCCTGAAAACCAGTCGGTTTTCAGGAGGAGCTTTTGTCTTATAAACTAAATCTCATGGCCTGCACGAACTGCCCAAATCTCTCGCCTTTAGCATTCTGGTAATATGTCAAGCATATTTTTTTTAAGATATT
>NZ_QRMX01000009.1:0-91754 GCF_003472805.1 Acidaminococcus sp. AM05-11
AGGTGACTTGACCCGCACATCTGTCAATCAATATTCAGTTTTCAAAGTTCGTCTTGCTGTCTCAGCGACAGCTTGTTTATTCTAGCAAACTTAGAAGTTTTTGTCAACAACTTTTTTGTTTTTCTTTTGAAAAACAGCGTTTTGATATTTCCAAGTGTTGCTTGCTTCTCAAGAGGAAGCTTAGTTATAATACCATACCCCTGGCAGAATGGCAAAATGGAAAATTACGGTTAATAACAGTTTAAATTTGGTTTTTACGCGTTTTTTACATTCTCGCAGTTCTCTTTTCATTACTTTCTTAAACTTTACGTTACTTTACGTAAGAATTACAAAAGCTCGTTGAATCGTTCGTACTAAATCGAACAATTCAACGAGCTTTTACTTGTATCAGTTGCATATGTAACAACTATTACAGCTTTTAGCTTTTTTTATTTTCTTTGGCCGTATACCTGTTGGCCACCCATAGCGCCAACAGCGCACCCACCAGTTTACCGGCAATAACGGGAATGGTCATACCCGGCTCCACCCCAGCGGTAAAGCCCAGATAGTCCCCAAAGGTGCAGGATGCTGATACCATGAAGGCAATATTTTTGACTTTCCCGGCTTCCGTCATTTTGGGCAGCATCATGAAGGTAGGCAGCGGATTTACCAGCGTTACCCCAAAGCCAAATACATCGTCCTTGTTTACGGCCTTGCCGCCCTTCTTGTCCATGCGTTTTTCCACTGCTTTGGTTACCAGGGACATAATGGGCAGAGCACCCATAAGGAACACGGCAATGACGTCTACGATTTTCATAGCCACGTCCACTTTCTCCATACCGGCGATAATGGTAATGCCCGTTACCTGGGTAAAGCCAGCTGCCACAAGCCCCAGCGTTCCCAGCAGGGAAACCAGTTTGCCCAGCGCCAAGCAGCCGGCAATAATCAACCGAGGTCTCAGCAGCAGGCCCACTGCCAGCAGTAGGGACAGCAGCAGCACCGGCACCGTATTGTACAAGATGCTGCCCAGGGGAAACCCTGCAGCCAGACCTCCTGCCACAGCCCCAATGGGCATGGGAATAATGCCCAGCATAATTCCTTTGGCAAAAGAATCCAAGTCGTTGTCACTGATAATGCTCAGGCCCAAAGGAATCAGAAATACCAGGGTACAGCCCAGGGTAGTACCGATATTCAGGCCGGCATACAGAGCCATAGAGGGATCCTTGGCCAGTTCCATAGCCAAAGGATAACCGCCCATATCACTGGAAAGCAAGCCTCCAAACAGTGCCGGGTCCACCCCTGTGGAATTATACACCAGCGCGGCCAAAGGCTTAATATTGCTGGAAATCACAGGGGCCAAACAAATCATCCCTGCCATCCCCAGAGCCAGAGGGCCCATGGCATTGAGCCCATCTACAAACTTCTGCCCCAGCCCCAATTTGTTGCCGCGCAGATGGTCAATTCCGCCCAGCACAATACCAATGCCGATAATCATGAATAAAAGCTTGTCCAACCCCATCAAATTCACCCAGTTTCCCGCTAAATTTGCTGCCCCTGGGAAGCCTTACTGATTTGCTGCAGCAGTTACAAATGCCTTAAAAATGTTCTGCTGCTCTTGTGTAGTAAACATCATCTCTGGATGCCATTGTACGCCCAGGGTAAATACCTCAGCATCCTTCAGCTCCACCGCCTCAATGACCCCGTCCTCGGAACGAGCCGTTACCTTCAGCTTGGTTCCAGGATTTTTTACCGCTTGGTGATGGTAACTGTTTACCTCCACAGAGTCGTTACAGAGGATAGTATAGAGCAGGCTGTCTTTTTCTACAAGATTTTTATGCACAGAATATTCTCTGGGACTATTCCCCATAAAATGCTTCAGGTAACCGCCTTCGCTTTCCAGATCCTGGTACAGGGTTCCGCCCAAAGCGGTGGTCAGGATTTGGATTCCCCGGCAAATTCCTAAAAACGGTTTTTTATTGGCTAAGGCATAGCGGGTAATGTATAAATCCATTTTATCCCGCTCCGGAATAATCCGGCCGCATTGGCCAATCATCCGGGTTCCGTAATTTTTGGGATCCACATCATGGCCGCCGGTGACCAAAACCCCGTCTAATTTGGCCAGCAAAGGATCCAACTCCTGCATAGCTTTCAGCCGAGGCAGCAGCACGGGGATGCCCCCAGCCTTTTCTACCGCATAGACGTAGTCCCCTGCCAGATACAGCCAATCCTGGCCGGCAATACCTACGCCGGATTGCAGGCCCAGGCCATCCTGGGGATCATAGTTGCACGTTACACCGATTACTGGTTTCAAAGTTGTCATCGTAGTCATCCTTTCTGCCATACAAATTATTTGTTCAAGCCTTTACGGGCAGCATATTCTTTTTCCATTTTGACCCAGGGAGCCCATTTTTCCGTTTCCCATCTTTGGGGATTGGAGAAATATTCCTTGAACAGCTCCACAATCTGGCCGTTGCACCAGTATACCCCCAGCATATTGACCAGCACATACACGCCAGCAAAGAAGTCTACATAGGTAATCAGTTTGGAAATCCCAACCATGCCGCCGCCCAGGATCAATACCAGCATAATCCAGCGGGCTACGCCCCGGGCCTTTTCACCCACCAAGGCAATGAACTGGGCTTCGGTAAATTCAATCTGGGCGCAGGCGGTGGTAAAGGTAAACAGCACTACTGCTATCGTAACCAAAAGGCCGCCAAAGCTGCCCAGGCTTTGCTCAAAGGCCGTAGCCGTCATAATGGCCGGATCCAGTTTCAGGGTCCAAACGCCGCTGGTGAGCACCACCAGGCAGGTCATGGAACATACGATAATGGTATCAAAAAATACTTCAAATACGGCCCACATGCTTTGCTGAATGGGGTGATTCACATCGGCTACCGCATGAACAATGGTGGTTACGCCGGTACCGGCGTCATTGGAGTAGCAGCCCCGGGCAATCCCCCACCGGATGCTTTGGGTTACCGTAGCACCCACGAACCCGCCAACGGCAGCATGACCGGTAAAGGCATCCGCAAAAACAGCTGCCAAAGCACCGGGCAGATTGCCCACGTTCATGGCAATCACCACCAGGCAGCCTGCCATGTACATCACACTCATAAAAGGAACCAGTTTTTCCGTTACGGACAGCAGGCTCTTCATGCCGCCGATAACTACCAGGCCCACCAACAGGGTCAGCACCACCGTGGTAGCCAGCCGGGGCGTACCAATCCCCACCAGGTTATCCACCCCAGAACCGATCTGGGCCGAAGCGGCCAAAAACAGGCAGAAGATGCAGAGTACGGCATACACCGGGCTGATCCACTTCCAGCCGGTACCCTTGGTCAAGTAGATCTGGGGACCGCCTTCCCATACCCCGTTGTCCCCCATCCGGCGATACTTCATGGCCATGGTGGTTTCACAGAATTTGATGACGCAGCAGAAGAACCCGGACAGCCACAGCCAGAACACGCCCCCAGGGCCGCCAAAGGCTACCGCCATGGCCGTACCGATGATGTTGCCGGCCCCCAAGGTAGAAGCCAGGGCCCCGGTAACTGCCTGCCAGCCGGAGAACTTGCCGTCTTCACCCTTTTCCCCAAAGGATTTCCCAATGGTGTTTTTCAGGATAAAGCCCAACCGGGTAAATTGGGGAAAGCCCAGCCGGATGGACATGATGAAACCGCCGCCTACCACCCACAGCAGCATGGGGATGCCCCAGAGCCAATTTGCAAAAGCCTGCATACCTTCTAGAATAAACATAATGATTCCTCCTCGCATTTCCTGGCAGCAATGCCGTCCTTTCGTTTGTTGCCCCCATAGTAAGACCTATAGTCCACACCACGTCAAGAAGAAACTTTACGTTCTGTCCTCCGAACGTTTTCTTATTGTATGCAATCTGTTCTATTTTTAGCCATTTGTTTCTTGTATTAACCATAATGTATACTGTATTAACCATACAGCATTCTTGGTTCCTATTCTTTCAGACTTTATTTCACCAAACTCGCTTTAAAAAAGTCATTTTTATTTTTTTGTATAATTCTCCGTTTCGTTCGCCCCAGGGATTTTGCCTCATAAAAAAAAGATGGAGTTAACTCCATCTTTTTCAAAAATATTTTTCGCTTACAATTTTTTCCCCACATATCCATACATTTCCAAGGGTTCCCCATCCACATGTTCGGTATACATGTGATGTTTGGTGGTCTCCAGCACCGTCCCCAGCAGCTTGGTCTTCAGGCTGTACCCATTCTGCCGATACTCTTCCTCCAGGGCTTTCATACTGCACATCCGGCTGCTGCCCTCGGGGTACTTACGCATCAGGTTTTTCCGGCTTTGGCTGCCCCAAGGCAGGCTTTGGTACGCCCCAATCAGCTCTGCTCCGGGCTTCAGCTGTTCCTTCAGGTTCTGAAGCTGGCACTGCTTATGGTAAAAGCTGTATTCCAGCTCTCCAAAAAGGGCCACCACCAGATCAAGGGACTCCCTGGCCAGTGGCAGGTGCTCACCGGCATCCGCAATATACAAAACCTTTAGATCAGGAGCCAGGGTCTCCATCAGGGATTTATAGTCTGCCAGCACTTCCGGGTACTTGTCCGCAATGATGTACAGACAGTCCTGGGGCAGATTGTCCAAAAAATTATAGATAAAAAAGTAGCCGTTGATGTTCCCTTCAAAAATCACTTTCCCGTGCAAGTCCCTCTTGTTCAGCTCCTGCAGCATAAATTCCGGGCAGCGAGGCGCACAGATACTGAACTGGAGCCCGGTCTCATGGTACAGTTTCCGCTCCAGGTCCGGGGTATCGTGGTTTCCTGTATAAAGGTTCCCCGTCAGCAGGATGCCGTTGCGAATCTCCATCTGGCAGCCGCAGTCACAGCGCAGCTGCCCTTTCATCAGGAAAGACCGGCTGATTTCCCCACCTTCAATGGTAAAGCTTTTGCCGCAGTGGGGGCAGCGCAGCAGGGCAATGGCCTCCAGCGGCACCCCGCTGGCAGCCGTATGGGCAACCTTTTTCCGTTCTTCCAGCTGCCGGATTTCCTGCTGGAGCAGTTCCAGGCTGGCGTCCAGATTTTCCCGCTGCTGCCGCAGCTCCTTGGCCTTATTTTCCAATAGTTCAATGCATCGGTTCAGGGTGGCTGGCTCGATAAAGTTGGACATCCGTTTCAGGTACAGCAGGCTGCGGATTTCCGTAATGCTTAACTGCATATTTTTCAGCCGCAGGATAGTTCCCATATCCAGCTTATCTTTCTCGCCAAAATGCATCTGGGTTCCCACCACCTGGGGCCGCAATAGACCCATTTTCACGTAATAGCGGACCGTGTCCTTGGAAACCTGGTACAGGTCCGCAAAATCTCCGATTTTCAGATCTTGCATGGGAATTCCTCCTATAGGGTAAAAGCAGGCAAAGCCATAGGGTTTTGCCTGCTTTTTTTGCTCAAATACCGTTTTGCATGGACAGATCGATGATGCCCACCGCATACGGTGCGATTTCGTAGGGCTGGAACAAAAAGTGGATACTGCCGTCCGGGTCCAGATAGTAATTTTCCGGCAATTTTTCCAAGCCCTTAAATTCCGGATAGAAGTAATGGCCTGTGCCATAGGGCGTTGCCCACAGCTTTTCGTTGATTTTTTCCAGAGTAAACAGGGCTTTCTGGTGCTTGGGCACAAGGTCCTGCCATTTCACCAGCTCCCCGGTCTTGAGAGAAAAGGTGTAGCCCCGTTCCCAACTCAAGGGGTGGGCTGCCCGTTCAAAATAATCCATACCGTATTCCCGCACAGACAAATACCCCTCGCCGTAATGGCACAGCCGGTAGTGGATATAGGAGGTCAGCTTTTCCGAATGAACGTTGGCTTTTTCGTAATCCTTCCGGGACTTTTCCGCTACCTTTTTCAGGTACCGGGAAATTTTCCGGGATGCCTCCGGATTCTCTGCCAGGTACACCTGGGGATAGCTGAGATTCAGGCCATTTTCCTGAATCAGCTGGCTGCGGATCACCAGCCCCTGCTGGGCAACCATGACCTGCCCTGGAAATTCCCCTTCCAGCGGCTGCTCCAGGGTCAAATGGGCGGTTTTGGCCCAATCATTTTCTGCCGCCTGACTCATTCCTGGTCCGGACAGTACCAACGCCAGGGCCATAAATCCCGTCAGCAGCAAGCCTGCCTGCTTCTTTCCCATACTGCCTCATCCTTTCCTGTCTAGACACTTGCCACGACTTATTCTCTCCTTGTATTATACAAAGCCTTTTCGGCCTCTGCAAGAAAATCACTCCTCCAGGCTGTACCGTACCCGAATTCGGGCGGTGCTGGTTATGGGCTGTCCAGTCCGGTCCAGGGCCGGCTGGAACTGCCCCTGCCGGACCGACTGGAGAGCCGCCCGGTCCAGCCGGTCGTAGCCGGAGCTTTCCTCCAACCAGGCTTCCGTTACGCCGCCCGAAGGGCTTACCGTTACCCCTACCAGAACGCTGCCTTCTTCGCCGGCACTCCGGGCAGAGGCTGGGTACACCTTATGGTAAGAGGACAGGACGGGTCCCCGGCTAAGGTCCGCACTGCCGCTTCCAGCCCCGTTCCCAGCCCCGGAGCCAGAGCCTTCTCCGCCGCCTTCTCCACCGCCATTAGCGCCAGTGCCCGTGCCGGAGCCAGCAGGGCTTGCTGTGCCAGTCCCGCTGCCCGCAGCGCTGGGAGCAGAAAACCCTGCACTGCTCTCCCCCGTAGTAAGTACTCTTTTCCCCGGCTCGCCTCCTTCTGCTGAAGGGCCGGTAGGGGTCTGCAGCAGCTGCTGCAGTACCTGTTCCGTATTTTCCCCAGTACCGGCAGCGTTGCCAGACACCCCGGCTGCGCCGCCTGCCGTATTGCCCCCCACTTCCTGAAGGGTTACGTGAATGCTGGGGGGCTGGGGCGCTGGCCGCAGCTGGTACAGCAGCCCGCCTGCTGCAAAGACGAGCAAACCATGCACCAGCAGGGACCAGCCCAGATACCCGGGCCATTTTCCCTTAGCCATGACTTCCCTCCAGCTGCACCGTCAGGGCAAAATCCTTGATGCCGCAGGTTTTCAGTTCTCCCATAACACCCATGACCCGGCCGTAGCTTACCTCCTGGTCGGCCCGCAGGTTCACCACCTGACCCTTGCCCTGCTGCACCGCAGTCTGGGCCTCAGCCTTTAGCTGTTCCACCGTTACCGGCTGCCCCTGGAAATAAAGGCCTCCGTCCCGGGTAAGGGTTACTTCCAAGGGTGCTTCCTGCTGGAGTACCCCTTGGGCCTTGGGCAATTCCACGGGTACCCCGTACTGCTGGGTCATGTACATGGTACACACAATGAAGAAGACCAGCAGCAGAAACACCATATCAATCATAGGGGAAATCTGGATATTGGATTCCTTTTCCGAGGAAGAAGAACCGAAATGGATCATTGGTGCCAGCCCCCTTGCTGCGGCAGGCTGTCCGCATTTTCCATAAAGGTATTATCCACCTGTTCCAGCTCCCCTGCCAGGGTTTTTACCCGCTGGGCAAAATACGTATGACAGCAAATGGTCACAATGGCAATCAGCAGGCCAAAGATGGTGGTAATCAGGGCTTCCCCCACCCCGGCGGTAACCGCCAAAGGATTTTCCCAGCGGGTACCCAGGGCATCAAAAGAAGCCATCATCCCGGTGATGGTTCCCAAAAGGCCCAAAATAGGCGCCAGGGTCACAATCACCTGGAGATAGGTCAGGCCTTTTTCAAAATGCTGCAGCAGCTGCCGGCTTTCCCCTACAATATAGCTCTCCTTGGTCCGGACCTGGGGAGGAGCGGAAAGAAGTTTCCGTCCCAAAGCCGCCATTTCTCCCGGAGTATTCTCTGTCAGCTGCCAAGCCTCCTGCCAGCGGCTTTCCCGCAGCAGAGCGCAGAATTGCTGGGGAAAAACCCGGCCTGAATCCTCCTTATGAAAATACTTCCACCGTTCCAGGGTAAGGGCCAGGGAAATCACAGAACAAAGCAGCAGGGGCCACATTACCAAACCTCCCCGCAAAAAATAACTCCAACCTGTTTTCAGCCATTCCATCACTAATCTGCCTCCGTAAATCGATTTTTCAAAATGTCCTGCAATAACTCCTGCTGCCGTTTTTCCTGTTGGGGATTGGGCCGGGGCTGAATCCGCAGCCCTCCAGGGCCCCGCACCACCTGGCAGGAAAGGCCATAAGCCTCACTCAGCAGCGTTTCTGTCAGCACCTGTTCCGGAGTGCCCTGGGCCAGAATTTTTCCCCGCCCCACCAGCACCAGCCGATCACAATAAGCCGCAGCCAGGGTCAGGTCGTGCAGGGAAAGCAGAATTCCCAGGCCTTTTTCCACCAGCTGGCGGCAAAGCTGCAGCAGCTGTTCCCCCGCCGCCAGGTCCAGTTCCCCCAGGGGCTCATCCAGCACCCAATAGGGCGCCTGCTGGAGCAGGGTCCGGGCCAATAGCACCCGCTGGCGTTGGCCTCCGGACAATTGGTCCACCGGCTGCGCCGTCAGTTCTTCCGCTCCCATAAGGGCCAGACAGCGCCGGGCCTGCTGCCGCTCCGCTTCCCCTTCCTGGGCCAGCCAGGAAAGATAGGGATAGCAGCCAGTCAGCACCACGTCCTCCGCCGTATACCCAAAAGCAAGCTGCCCGTCCTGGGGCAGGTAGGCAATTTTCCGGGCAAGCTGCTGCCGGCTGAGCTGCCTAAGTTCCCTTCCGTCCACCTGAGCCGTTCCCCGCCCAAGGGGCAGGATTCCCGCCAGGCTTTTCAGCAAGGTGCTTTTCCCGGCACCGTTAGGGCCAATGAGCCCTACACACTCTCCTTGGGCCAGGGAAAAGTCCACCTGGTCCAAAACCTCTTTTTCTCTATAGCCCAATCGGGCCCCAATTAATTCCAGTGTCATATCAGTACCCCTTGAGCAGCGGCTCTTTGTCCCAAACAAACAATTTCCGGCCAAAAGCTGCGTTGGCCATGGCCTTGATGCCATACACCAGCTGGGGAGAAGCGTCATAGACGTACCGGTCCGGCAGCGCCACCAGATGCTTCAGGCCCCGCAGCTCCTGGTAGGCCGGATTGGCAAAAAACTGCTGCCGGATAGCCGCATAATCCTGCTGTTCCTCCGGATAGGGCTGGGCCACCAGGAAAAAGTCCGGGTCCGCCCGGAGCACTGCTTCAGGCGTCAGGGTATCTCCGTTTTTCAGGCCGGCTTCAGCCAAGCCATTGCGAAAGCCCGCCCGCTTGGTCAATTGGTCGTAAAGGGACCCGGTGCCGCCGTAACGGCTCATCAGCGAAACCAGAAACCCCACCGGCCGGGGCTGGGGCTCCTGGGCCACCACCCGGTCGATTTCTGTCAGCTGCGCTTCCAGCTGCCGGACCACCTTTTCTCCGGTCTCTTCCTGCCGGAGGGCTTTGGCCATCAGCCGTACATTGTCTTCCACTTGTCCAAGCGTAGACGGGCCATAGCACACCACCACAGGAATCCCCAGTTCCTCCACCTTGGCAATCAGCCCCGGATCGGACCAGGTGGAAGCCAAAAACAAATCCGGCTGGACGCCAGCCACAGCTTCCGGGGTATAATCCCGCAGCCGGGGGGTGACGCCTTTGGTTTCTTCACTGATAAAGGAGACCCCCGGTTCCCCGTCCAGATAATAGGCAGCCGCCAAACGCTCTGCCGGCACCAGGGTCAGCAGGGTTTCATCCAAATGGAGGGAATCGGTCACAATCCGCCGAGGCTCCTGGGGCAAAGTGACAGTTTTTCCCCGGACATCTACTACCGTATAGCCGCTTTTTAGCTGGGGTTTTGCCGTTGGGCCACAGCCAAAAAGCACCAGCAGCACACCCAGCAGCAATAGAAAGCGCAGGCTTTTCATGGGGTTCCTCCTTCTTAGGCTTCAGATACAGAAAAAGAGGCTGTGCAGCGCTCAGCCTCCCCTTCCTCTTTAGAACGAATATTCCGCGCCAACCATAATCCGGCGTCCGGGCATGGGATAGCTATCCTGCCCTCCGACTACGCCGCCCTGCTCAGCATAGGCTGCGTTGGTCAAATTGTAAACTGTGGCGTAGCCGGTCCAGTTTTGGTTAAACTTGTACCGGGCATTGAAATCCATGGTCAGGTACCGGTCTTCCCCGTAGTTTTTCCGGCTGAGACCGGTGGCTGCCCGGCCCCTAAGGGACAGGTTCCACCGCAGGTCATGGAACCGGACCCCAAACTGGTAGTAGTTGGGGGCATAGTTGTTGTCCCGGGTGTAGCCTGCATCAGCACGATTATCTTCCACTTTTACATAAGTATAAGACCCTTCCAAATCCCAATGCTTATTCAAATGGTGCACAGCGGACAGTTCCAGGCCGCGTTTCTTTTCTTTTTGGATATTCTCCGCGTAGGAATCCGTGCGGTACTCATTAACCTTCACTTCGCGCCACTCAATAGCATTGTTTAGCAGGCTATAGAAAGCATTAATGCTCACATCAGTTTTGGGCGTGGCCTTAAAGTTGTAGCCAATATTCCACACATTGCCGGTTTCCGCCTTCAGGTTGTCCTTGCCTACATATTTGCCCCACCCCCACAGGGACAGGTCAGAATAATAATACAGGTCATCGATGGTGGGCGTCCGAAATACCTGGTTCCAGGATACGTACAGATTGCTGTCCTGGGAGAATTTCTTGTTCACGGAAACACTGCCCGTGGTCCGGTTCCCGCTGTGGCTATGGTCATCATAGCGGACCCCGGCGTTTAACTGCCAGGAAGGCAGGAACTGCCACTGGTCCTGGACAAAGAGAGCCTTGTTGTTATACCCCTGGGTTCCCGTATAGCTGGCTATATTTTCAGCTTGGGCATGCCGGTATTCCAGACCCGCAATCAGCGTATTGTTCTCCGCCAGTTTCAGGTTCTGCTGGGCCTCCACCGCCCAATCGGTTTCGTCCATGCCCCCCAGGTTGTAGTAGGAATAATAGTTCCGGTACAGCTGCACATAGCCTTTGTTGTCCAGGTTCCGGTTCCAGTCGTAGCGCAGGCCCACATTGTTGGTTTTCTTGTCAATCTGGGAAGGGCTGTAATAGTTCACCTGGTAGGGGTTATTGCCCTCCAGATTGGAATAGTCATAGTTCAGGGTCAGGCCGCTGTTGGCATCAAAATCCTGGGTCACCTTCAGGGACAGGGCGTCCTGGGTATAGTCACTTCTGCCGGGCCACCGCTTGGTGTCCCCATTATGATCCTTATACTTTGTGTAGGAAGCCTTTTCCAGCTGGGCACTGACCAGAATTCCGGTTTTGTCCTGCCGGCCGCTGACGGTTACCCCCAGGTCCTGATTGCCCCAGGAGCCATAGCCTGCCCGCAGGGTTCCCGTAGTTTCTTCCGTATTTTTCGTGATAATATTGATTACGCCGCCTACGGCGTCCGCCCCGTACAGGGTGGAGGCGCCGCCTTTCACCACTTCAATCTTCTCAATGGCGCCCATGGGCGGCAGGGTATTCAGGTCAAGCGTAGCCTTCACCATAGACCCCATACTATTATTTACCCGGCGGCCATCCACCAGCACCAGCACCCGCTCATCTCCGTTGAGCATCACGTGGCGCTCACCGGCGCCAATACCACCCTGCATGACCCGGGCACCGGATACATCCTCCAGGGCTTCCGCCACATTTTCGTAGCCCCGCTCCTTGATCTGCTGGGCCGTAATCACCGTTACATTGGCAGGGGTATCCGCCTTGGTATTTTTCAGCCGGTTGGCAGTAATGACAATCTCCTGTACCGGTTCCTGGGCCGCATCGGCCGCCAGGGCCAGTCCACTGCCCAGAGTCAAAAGGGTCAGTGGTACCGTTACGCTAAGGGTTTTCCCCATCATTTTTTTCATTGCAAAAGCCCCTTCCAATTTTTCGTTTTAATATTTCACATGCATTAAATAAAGTCCTTGGGCCGGAGCAGCCATCCCCGCTTGCTTCCGGTCCTTAGCGGCCAGTACCGCCGCAAAATCTTCTACCGTCCATTTGCCGGTGCCCACCCGCACCAGACAGCCCACAATATTGCGCACCATCCGGTACAGGAAACCGTCCCCGGTAATGGTAAACACATACAGGTCCCCGTCCTGCACCCAATGAGCTTCCTTCAGGGTCCGAACCGGGGACCGATCCTGGCTCCCTTGGTTTTTGAAGGAAGAAAAGTCGTGGGTGCCCAAAAGCAGCTGGGCTGCCTGGTTCATGGCTTCTACCTCCAGGGGCTCCCGGATTTCCCAGGTATAGTTCCGCTGACAGGGATCCGGCAGAGGCGCATAAAGTACCTTGTATTGGTACGTTTTTTCAATAGCATCGTAGCGGGCATGAAAATTCTCCGGTGCCACTTCCGCGGTGCGGATGACAATATCCGGGGGCAGGACTGGCTCCAAAGCCCGCCGGTAGTTTTCCGGGGGAATGGGACTTTCCGTAGAAAAGGAAATCACCTGTCCCAGCCCGTGGACTCCGGCATCGGTCCGGCCTGCCGCCTTGATCAAAATCGGTTCGCCCAGTACCCGGGTCAGGGCCCGTTCCAGCACCTGCTGGACACCTACCCCGTTTTTCTGGCGCTGGAACCCTTGGTAACTGGTTCCGTCGTAGGCCACCAGGGCCTTAATGGTTCTTCTCATGCAGCAAGCGGCCCCCATTTCAAAAAGGCCAGCAGGGCAAATAGGCCCAGCATCACCAGGGCCGCAGCGCCATCACCTTTTTTATAAACCAGTTCATTCATCCGGGTCCGACCTTCCCCGCCCCGGTAGCACCGGGCTTCCATGGCCAGGGCCAGTTCATCGGCCCGGCGGAAGGCAGAAATAAACAGGGGAATCAAAATGGGCAGCATATTCCGGGCCCGTTTCATGATATTCCCCGAAGAAAAGTCCGCACCCCGGGACATCTGGGCCTTCATGATCCGGTCCGTTTCCTCCAGCAGGGTAGGAATAAAGCGCAGGGCAATGGTCATCATCATGGCCAGCTCGTGGGCCGGCACCCCGATTTTCTTAAAGGGCCGCAGCAGGGATTCTATTCCATCCGTCAGTACAATGGGTGACGTAGTAAAGGTCATCAAGGAAGAAATCAAAAGCAGCAGCACCAGTCTCAGGGACATCTTGATTCCCAGAATGATGCCTTCTTCTGTCAGGGTAATGAATTTCCAGCTCCACAGCACCTTCCCGGGATCCGTAACAAAATGAATGCCCATGGTCAGCAAAATAATGACCCACAGGGGTTTCAGCGACCGCAGCAGCAGACCTGCCGGCAGCTTGGCCAGCAGGGTGCCCAAAAAAATCAGGGCAATCAGCAGTCCGTAGGACAACGGCGAATCGGCCATAAACACCATGACCATATAAAACAGGACGGACAGGATTTTGGTCCTGGGGTCCAAACGATGAATGCAGGAATTGCCGGGATAGTATTGGCCCAGCGTAATATCAGTCAGCATGTTTCCACCCCTTTGCCCGCATAATAGCTGCCACCAGTTCGTCCTGGGTAAGAGGCGTACCGTGCAGGGGCAGCCCAGCCTGTGCCAGCTCATCAGCCAGTTTCAGGCTCTCCGGAATATCCACGGACAGCTCCTGGAGCTTTTGGCGCTCCTTGGCAAACAATTCCCGGGCCGGGCCGTCCAAATGGACCTTCCCGCCCTGCATTACCAGAAGCCGGTCCGCATACTGGGCCGCTTCTTCCATACTATGGGTAATGAGCAGCACCCCCATTTTCCGCTTATGGAAAATTTGCAGCAGCTGGTGGAACACATTGTCCCGGCTGACCGGGTCCAAACCCGCACTGGGCTCGTCCATAATCAGGTAATCCGGTTCCATGGCCACTACCCCGGCAATGGCCACCCGGCGCATCTGTCCGCCGGACAATTGGAAAGGAGACCGTTGGGCAAAGGTATCGTAGTCCAAATCCACAAATTCCAGGGCGCTTCGGACAGCTTCTTCCACTTCTTCCGGGGTCTTTCCCTGATTCCGAGGCCCAAAAGCCACGTCTTCATAAATAGTTTCCGCAAAGAGCTGGTGTTCCGGATATTGGAATACCATACCCACCTTGCCCCTGGCGGTTTTTACCTGGGCACCTTTGCCGGCCAGGTCCACCCCATCTACCAGCACCCGGCCGGAAGAAGGATGGAGCAGCCCATTCAGATGCTCAGCCAGGGTGGACTTGCCGCTGCCCGTGTGGCCGATAAGCGCTACAAATTCCCCTTTTTCCAGGGTAAAGCTCACATCATCCAGGGCTTTCTGCTCCAGACTGGTGTGGGCCATATAGGTATAGGAGATATGATCTACTTGGATGGACATAATGCTTCACACAACTCCTTATGGGTCAGAATGGGAGGCAATTTGTGCCCCTGTTTGTTCAGGACATTGGCCACCTCAGCGGCCAGAGGGCATTCCAGGCCCAGGGCACGAATCCGGTCCACCTGGGTGAATACCTCTTTGGGGGTGCCTTCCAGGGCGATTGTTCCCTGGTCCATGGCGATGATCCGGTCCGCCAGGATGGCTTCCTCCATTTTGTGGGTAATGTACACAATGGTAATGTGTTTTTCCTTGTTCAGCCGCAGCACCGTGCTGACAATCTCCTGCCGGCCTTTGGGGTCCAGCATGGCGGTGGGTTCGTCAAAAACAATGCAGCGGGGCTCCAGGGCCAGCACCCCGGCAATGGCCACCCGCTGTTTCTGGCCGCCGGACAGCCGGTGAGGTGCATGCTTGGCATACTCAGTCATGCCCACCACTTCCAGGGCCTGCTGGACCCGAGGCCGGATTTCCGGTCCGGGCACCCCGATGTTTTCCAGGCCAAAGGCCACATCTTCTTCCACGATGGCAGCCACAATCTGGTTGTCCGGGTTTTGGAGGACCATGCCCACCTGCTGGCGCACCGGCCACAGGTTCTCTTCCAGGGACGTATCCATTCCCGCTACCAGGCACTGGCCTTCCGTGGGCAGCAAAAGGCCGTTGAAATGCCGGGCCAGGGTGGACTTGCCGCTGCCGTTGGTGCCAATAATGGCCACAAATTCACCGGGGGCAATGGACAGGTTGATGCCCTTTAGAGCCGTCATTTCCTGGTTTTGGCCATCGATATAGGTATGGGTCAAATTTCTCGTTTCAAGTATCGGTTCCATAAAATCCTCCATAAATTAAGATTATAACTTTGTTGACCGCACCCCGTCAATGACACAAAAAAAGTGGTGTGCAGATTCGCACACCACTTCAGGTTCTTACAGGATTCCAGGAGGAAGCATAGTTCCTACACCAGGTCCAATGGGCAGGCCCAGCGCCAGCCAACCAATCAGGAAAAGGATCCAGGCAATCTGCAGCACAATCGCAATGGGGATCATGTTGGAGATCAGGGTACCAATGGCAAGATTGGGCATGTATTTTTCCTGGGCCACGCTGAGGATCATCCAGATATACGGGCTCATAGGCGTGAAGCAGTTGCCCGGGGAGTCCCCCAGCCGGTACAGCAGTTGGGCGAAACCAGGATGGTAGCCCAGCAGCATGAACATGGGAACGAAAATCGGGGCGAAAATAGCCCACTTGGCAGAACCGGAGGAAACGAAAATGTTTACGCCGGCGGTAATCAGGATAAAGGCAATGCACATGGGGATACCGGTAAAACCAACGCCCTTCAGGAAGTCAGCGCCGCTGATGGCCATCAAGGTACCCAATTGGGTCCAGTTGAACAGCCCTTGGAACTGGCCGCAGAAGAAGCAGAACACCACATAGGCGCCCATACCGCTCATTTGTTTTACCATGGCACCGTTGATGCTTTTAATGGAATTGAATTTCCCGGTGCTCATACCAAACACAATGCCGGCAATGCTGAACAGGAAGAACAGAATAGGAATCAGGCCCTTCAGCAGCAGAGAACCTACCAGGGTATGACCGTCCTTGGACAAGATGCCCGTAAAGAAGCCTACAGCCAGAATAACCACGTAGATAATAACGGCCAGCGCAGAATGATGCAGGGCCTTGACTTCCGTGGGGGTTACTTCAACAGCCTCTGCTTCCGTTTCCGCCCCTTCGTACTTGCCAAAGCGCGGTTCGATGATTTTTACAGAAACTGCACCAATCACCAAAGAGCACAGGAAGGTGGAAACGAACATGAAATACCAGTTACAGGTTACGTCTACGGCAAAGGCGCCGGGCGTACCCAAAAAGGCATCAATGGCCTGGTTGGTCAAGCCTTGCAGCAGGGAGTCAGTGCCTGCCACCATCAGGTTGGCGGTAAAACCAGCCTGGGCACCGGCGTAGCCAACGATCATGCCTACCACCGGGTGCTTTTTCACGCCGATGTACACAATGGCGGCCAAAGGCGGAATGACGATCATGGCCGTATCGGAAGCGATGTTGCCCACCGTACCCAGGAAAGCAATCAAATAGGGAACAATGGAGGGCGGCACATTTTTCAGGGACCGTCTCAGCATGGTCACCAACAGGCCGGATTCTTCACAGAACCCGATGGCCAGAGTCATGGTGATTACCAGACCCATGGGGGCAAAGCCGGTGAAGTTCTTGACCAGGTTGTTCAGCAGCCAGGTTACCCCGTCCTTAGAAAATAGGTTTTGGGATACCACGGCTTTCCCAGTTGCCGGGTTCACCAGGCTGAAATTGGTTGCGGTCATTACGGTACCAATTACAGCAGCGATTAAGAATAAGACCACGAACAGAATTGCGGGCGGAGGCAATTTGTTGCACACGGTTTCAATGGTATTCAGAAACCGATCCACCCAGTTTTGCTTGGATGCTTGTTTTGCTTCCATGCGATGCACCCTCCTTTTAGTTTTGTATACTAAGCACAGCAGCCCAGCTGCTGTGAATTAGTCAAAACCTCGAACATTTCTTCACAAGAAGTTCGGATTGTCTTTATAATAGCATGTTTGGAAAAGCCTTGTCCAGTCTTTTATCTTGTTATTATTTTCATGAATTTCTATGTTATAATAATTACAAGTTCAACTTTTCCCTCTACTTCTGCAAAAAAATTCCCAAAGGAGAATCGCCTATGGAAAGTGTCGTTATCAATTTGTTCCCCAATTTTGCCTTCTGGAAGCTCCATTCATTAAAGGAATATTTACTGTTCTTTTTGATGCTGGCAAGCGGAATTGCTCTGCTTTTCTACGTTTTGCGCCGCATGAAGAAGGCCAGGACCCCCGCCGGTTCCTTGAAGCGGATTACCGAAGCCGTGCAAAAACAAAGTCATGGAAAAGCCCGCATTTTACGGCCGGCATCGCCTTTACTCCAGGGCTGCGACCTGTTAGTACTTTTAAATCAGGATTTGGTTATCCTTAAAAACGTGTATACCGGATACTTTATACAAGGTTCGTACCATGCCGAACAATGGAAAATTTCTGATAATTCTATGTCGCAGGAAATAGCGAATCCCCTTCCATTCCTGCAAAAAGACGCAATTGAGATTGAGAATCTGCTAAAAAAGAATAAAATAGAAAATCTAACTCTGCATTATTTTGTGCTTTTCTCGGATAATTATGCAGAACCGGAGATTACCCTGGATGATGCGGCCCTGCCCTACGCCCAAACCCTGAAAACCTTCAAGGACTGGCTGAAAAAACATCAGCTGCATCCCCATACGGCCCAGGAACTGGAGGCAATCCAAAAGGCCCTGGAGCCCCTGTGCAAAGTAGAGGAGTGAAACCCATGCCCAACCAAAAACGTTTATTGGAAACCTTTCTCACCTATGTCCAGGTGGATTCTGTATCCGGCAGCGAGGCCCCTATGGGGGAGCTGCTGCTGAAAACCCTGCGGGAGCTGGGCCTGGAGGTCCGGCGGGATACAGCTGGCAGGGACAGCGGTACCGGAGACGGCTTTAACGTCTATGGAAGACTGCCCGGTACCCTTCCCGGCAGCCCCGTACTGCTGGTGGCCCATATGGATACCATGCCCCCGGGCTGCGGCATCAGGCCCCAGGTTAACAATGGCCTGATTACCTCGGACGGAACCACCGTCCTGGGCGGCGACGACAAGTCTGGGGTGGCGGCCATTGTGGAAGCCCTCCGCTCCCTGGTGGAGGAACAGCGTCCCCACCGGACAGTGGAAGTGCTGTTTACCATTGGAGAAGAAACCGGTATGCAGGGCACAAAACATTTGGACTATACCTGGTTTCAAAGCAAAAACGCCCTGATTTTCGATCTGGGCGGTCCCCAGGGCACGCTGGTGACTCAGGGGCCTGGGCAGCTGAAATTCAAGGCCCTGGTCCACGGCCGCAAAGCCCATGCAGGGCTGGCTCCGGAAAAGGGCATCAGCGCCATCCAGGCAGCAGCCAAAGGTGTGGCCGCCATGAACCTGCTGCGCATTGACGAAGAAACCACCTGCAACCTGGGAACCTTCACCTGTGTGGGCCCCAACAATGTGGTGCCGGACCTGGTCCTGCTCCAGGGGGAAGTCCGCAGCCGCAGCCTGGAAAAACTGAACCGGCAGGCAGCACACCTGAAACAATGCCTCCAGGAAGCCTGTGACGCCGCAGGAGCGGTCCTGGACTGGGAACTGGTAACCAACTATACGGTCTTCCAGGTACCGGCCCAGAATCCCTTTGTACGGGAGGTGGGCGCCGTCTACCAGGAGCTGGGCTTTACCCCCGCTATCCAGGCCACCGGCGGAGGCAGCGATGCCAACGTGCTGGCCCTCCACGGCTTCACCCCCCTCATCCTCAGCACCGGTATGAGCAAAGTCCATACCACGGAAGAAGAACTGCGGGTAAAGGACCTGGAAGACACCTGCACCTTTATCCACCGTCTTCTTACCCAGCCAGGGAAAAACTAACGTTATGAAAAAAGCTCCGGAATTTGTATCCGGAGCTTTTCCTTTATTTGCCCGTCTGGGCGGGGCTTCCATAAATTTCCTTCATGTAGCGGAATGCCGCCCACGCCTTGGGCCAGCCTGCATAAAAAGCTGCCTGGGTCAGGATTTCGGCCATTTCTTCCTGGGTCACACCATTTTCCTTGGCTTTAGCAATGTGGTGCTTTAGGGAACTGTCCAGGACCCCGCTGGACATGACCGCCGTAACCGTCACAATGCTTCTCAGTTTGGGAGACAGCTCCTTTTCCCGGGCCCAAACTTCCCCAAAAAGCACATCATCGTTCAAATGAGCAAATTCCGGGGCGATACTCCCCAGTTGATCCCGGCCGGCAGTCACCTTCCCTGCCGGCTTGGCGGCAGGTGCATTCTGGGCCGCCGCCGCATAAGCGGCCCCAGTGGACAGCAGCAGAAAAGACGCAGCCAGTGCGGCTGCCCATTTTTGTAAACGTTTCCCTGTTTTCATCTTTATGCTCCTTTCAAAACCTCCAGCCTGACAAAAAACAACTGGATTTTCTCCTTTTACTATATCGGAATAGGCCATTCATGTAAAATATTTATTTCACATGAATGGCCATACGAAAATTGCATGATTTAATAAAAAAGCAAGGGGATGTGAAAAAATAAGACTTCTATCGTCGCCTTTGGCGACACTTCCTACACGCTTGCAGGAAGCGTTCCAGACCTCTACTGGTCAAGTGACAGACAAGGGTGGTGCAGGTATTTACATACCTAAATTTTATCTCAAAACCCGTTTTGCACATGACTAGTATAGGTCTAAGACCGGCCCATTCAAGCGTGAAGGGGCTGTCAGCACGTAGGGCTGACTGAGGAAGTTTTGAGACACAGATACGGCTATAACGAACAATAAAAATGGCTTGCGAACTAGTTTGAATTCGCAAGCCATTTTTTCACAGCCCCTTGCTCTAAGTGCTTCTTATTCTTCAGTTTCAACGGACTGGGCAGCCTCTTCCTGTGCTTCGGCAGGACGATGGAGCTTCAGTTCGATGTTCCGATATTTCGGCATACCGGTTCCGGCAGGAATCAGCTTACCGATGATGACGTTTTCTTTCAGGCCCAGCAGCGGATCAACCTTGCCTTTGATGGCAGCATCGGTCAGGTTTCTGGTGGTTTCCTGGAAGGAGGCAGCGGACAGGAAGGAGTCCGTAGCCAGGGAGGCTTTGGTGATACCCAGCAGGATGGGATGTGCCTTGGCCGGTTCCTTGCCTTCAGCCAGGACCTGATCGTTTTCATCCTCGAATTGGGCAATGTCCACAATGGAGCCCGGCAGCATGTTGGTGTCACCGGCATCATCAATGCGGTATTTCCGCATCATCTGACGAACCATTACTTCCACGTGCTTATCGTTGATTTCTACGCCCTGGGACTTGTACACGCCCAGTACCTGTTGTACCAGGTAGTGACGGGTAGCGGCAGGACCGGAAATACGCAGGATATCGTGGGGGTTCAGGGAGCCTTCGGTCAGGCGGTCACCCACCTCGACGGTATCGCCTTCGGCCACATGAATCTTGGCGCCATAAGGAATATGGTAGGTATCTTCCGTGCCATCTTCCTTTTGGATGATGATGAAACGGCCATCGTCCTTTTCCTGAATGTCCACCACACCGGCGGATTCGGACAGGATACCAGGATGTTTCGGTTTTCTGGCTTCGAACAATTCTTCGACACGAGGAAGACCCTGGGTAATATCGTCAGCACCAGCAACACCGCCGGTGTGGAACGTTCTCATGGTCAGCTGCGTACCAGGTTCACCGATTGCCTGGGCGGCAATGGTACCAACGGCTTCGCCCACTTCCACCTTTCTGGCAGTAGCCAGGTTACGGCCGTAGCAGGCCCGGCATACGCCATAGTGGGATTTACAGGTCAGTACGGAACGGATCTTCACCCGGCCGTCGCCGTGTTTTTCACGCAGGTCGGCAATTACGTCGGCCATATCTTCGGTAATGTAGTCGTTGACATGGTACAGGACTTTGCCTTCCGTATCCACGATTTCTTCGGCCAGGACACGGCCAACCAGACGATCCCGCAGGGATTCCAGTACCGTGCTCTTATTCTTACCGGAGGTAATGGCTTCTACGTACACGCCATCCACTTCGTTGTTGCGGATTTTCAGTTCCTTGACGGTACCGTCAGCCAGGATGGCTTCAATGGTATCGGCAGTGAACTTGTCCCCAGCATGGGCCAGTACCAGCCCAGACTCGGTTTCGATATCTTCTTCCACTTCCTTGTTCAGGAAATGGTGGGTCATATGTTCCCGGAAAGCAGCTTGCACCTTTTCCTCGCTGACGTTGATCTGCAGAGTTTCAGGTTCTTCGTTGCTGTCTTCATCCTGGGGATACAGGCTGATTTCCAAAATCCGGGCAGCCAGGAGACGGTCAAAGACGTCTTCCGTTACCACCGTATCGGCCTCTGCCAGAATGGAGCCATCCACAGGGCTAAGCACGCTGGAAGCCAGGGTACGGCCTACGGCGTATTCCTTCAGCTTGTGCTGGCTGGAACCCAGAACGGCCTTGCAGAAGCGGGCGCGTTCCCGTACCAGATTCATGCCGGTAACGTCGCAGTCATCTTCCCGGACGATAACGTCCTGGGCCACGTCTACCAGACGACGGGTCAGGTAACCAGAGTCGGCGGTACGCAGAGCCGTATCGGCCAAACCTTTACGGGCACCGTGGGTGGAGATGAAGTATTCCAAAATGGTCAGGCCTTCACGGAAGTTGGATTTGATAGGACGGTCGATGATCCGGCCGGAAGGGTCAGCCATCAGACCACGCATACCAGCCAGCTGACGAATCTGCTGGATGTTACCACGAGCACCGGAGTTGGCCATCATGTACACCGGGTTGAAGGCGTCCATGGTGTTTTTCATCAGGGCGTTGGCTACATCTTCCGTTGCCTTATCCCACAGGGCGATAACTTTGCGGTACCGTTCATCCGGGCTCATCAAGCCGCGGTTAAAGAGGGTTTCCACCTTATCAACCTGTTTTTCGGCAGCGGCCAGGATGGAAGCCTTTTCTTTCGGGATCTGAATATCGGAAGCAGCAATGGACAAGCCGGATTTACAAGCGTTGTCGTAACCCAGTTTCTTGACAATATCCAGCACCCGGGCAGTCCCGAAGTTGCCGTACAGCTTATGGGCTTTAGCCACCAGGCGGCCCAGTTCTTTCTTATCAATCAATTTACCCAGCAGCCAGGTACCATCTTCCTGTTTGGAGTAATAGCGCATTTCCAGCGGCAGTTCGCAGTTGTAAATGATATTGCCCACAGAAGTGGTTACCAGGCTTTCGCCCTGGTCGGAAGCTTCCGGGAAAATTTCTGCATTGGGCACGCGGACTTTGATCCGGGCCTGCAGATCAATGACTTTATGGAAGTAGGCCAGACGAGCTTCGTCAAAGCTGATGAAGCGGCGGCCTTCACCCTTGGCGCCATCCTTGAAAATGGTCAGGTAATAGGCACCCAAAACCATATCCTGGGTAGGAACGGTAATTGGTTTTCCGTTGGTAGGAGCCAAGATGTTGTTGACACTCATCATCAGTACCCGGGCTTCAGCCTGGGCTTCTGCGGACAGCGGCAGATGGACAGCCATCTGGTCACCGTCGAAGTCGGCGTTGTACGGGGTACATACCAACGGATGCAGTTTGATGGCGCGGCCTTCGGACAAGATGGGTTCGAAAGCCTGGATACCCAGTCTATGCAGGGTCGGGGCACGGTTCAGCAGTACAGGATGTTCTTTGATAACGTCTTCCAGAACGTCCCAAACCACGTTGGTAGCCCGTTCCACCATTCTCTTGGCACTCTTGATGTTGGTGGCAGAACCGTTTTCAACCAGGCGCTTCATTACGAAGGGCTTGAACAGTTCCAAAGCCATTTCTTTCGGCAGACCGCATTGGTGCATCTTCATTTCCGGGCCTACTACGATTACGCTACGGCCGGAATAGTCAACACGTTTACCCAGCAGGTTCTGACGGAAACGGCCCTGCTTGCCTTTCAGCATGTCGGACAGAGATTTCAGAGGACGGGTGCCAGGGCCCGTTACGGCACGGCCGCGGCGGCCGTTATCGATCAGGGCATCTACAGCTTCCTGCAGCATCCGTTTTTCGTTCCGGACAATGATGTCAGGAGCCTGCAATTCCTGCAGCCGTTTCAGACGGTTGTTCCGGTTGATGACCCGGCGGTACAGGTCGTTCAGGTCGGAGGTGGCAAAACGGCCGCCGTCCAGCTGAACCATAGGACGCAGGTCAGGAGGAATAACCGGAATTACATCCATAATCATCCATTCGGGTTTGTTGCCGCTTTTCAGGAAAGCTTCGCATACATCCAGCCGACGGACAATATTTCTTCTCTTTTGCAGGCTGGTTTCCGTTTTCAGGGCAGCCCGCAGTTCCTTAGTCAGTTCTTCTACGTTGATTTCATGGAGCAGTTCCTTAATGGCTTCTGCGCCCATGCCCACCCGGAAGGTAGGGCCGTATTCACTGAGTTTATCCTGGTATTCTGCTTCGGTCAGCAGTTGTTTTTTGGTCAGGTTGGTATCGCCCGGATCCAGGACAATGTAGCTGGCAAAGTACAGGACTTTTTCCAGGGCTCTTTGGCCAATGTCCAGGATAGCGCCCATCCGGCAGGGAATTCCCTTGAAATACCAGATATGGGATACGGGAGCAGCCAGTTCAATGGAGCCCATCCGATCGCGGCGGACCTTGGAGCGAGTAACTTCTACACCGCATTTGTCGCAGACGACCCCTTTATAACGGATGCGTTTGTACTTGCCGCAATGGCATTCCCAATCCTTGGTAGGTCCAAAAATCCGTTCGCAGAACAAACCATCCCGTTCCGGTTTCAGGGTTCTATAGTTGATCGTTTCCGGTTTGGTTACTTCCCCGTGGGACCAAGATCTGATCTTTTCGGGAGAGGCCAAGCCGATACGCATAGAATGAAATTTATTTACGTCTAACAAGAGCACTCACTCCTTTCTACTCTTCATCAGAATCGTTGCCGTCATCTTGGGAATCATCCAGGCTCATATTCCCGATATCGGCAATCACATCAAAATCACTGGTTTCCGGCTGATCTTCATCCGGGCTCAGGTCATCCTCGCTGGCAGGAGCTTCGGTGCCGATATTGGCTGCGGTACTGGGAGTCTTGCTGGCCATATCCATGTCCAGTTCTCTGGCAATATCGCCCATTCCGATATCTTCATCTTCGTCATCCAAATCGATTTCTTCATCATCTTCATCCAGCACTTGGATATCCAGGCCGATGCTCTGCATTTCCTTCACCAATACCTTGAAGGATTCAGGCACGCCGGGTTCAGGAATATTTTCGCCCTTAACGATGGCTTCATAGGCTTTCACACGGCCTACCACGTCATCGGACTTAACGGTCAGGATTTCCTGCAGGGTATAGGCAGCGCCGTAAGCTTCCAGCGCCCAAACTTCCATTTCACCAAAGCGCTGTCCGCCGAACTGTGCCTTACCACCCAGAGGCTGCTGGGTAACCAGGGAGTACGGGCCGGTAGAACGGGCATGGATCTTATCGGCAACCAAATGGTGAAGCTTCAGGTAGTAGATGCAGCCTACGGTAACCGGGTTATCAAAGGGTTCGCCGGTACGGCCGTCATACAGGGTGGTCTTGCCGCTGGGGTCTACACCGGCCAGCTTCAGGGTCTTGCCCATTTCTTCATCGTGGGCACTATCGAACACAGGAACAGCTACCTGTACCGCATGGTCCACCGTTTGGGGCATGCCAAATTGGTCATAGTCATAGCCGGCTTCCCGCAGCTCTGCTTCCAGGTTGGGATCCTTTTCTTCGATTCTTCTGCCCAAAGAGCAGGCGGCCCAGCCCAGATGGGCTTCCAAAATCTGACCGATGTTCATACGGGAAGGTACGCCCAGGGGGTTCAGTACGATTTGTACCGGTTCGCCGTTGGGCAGGAAGGGCATATCTTCACGGGGCATAATCCGGGAAACAACACCCTTGTTGCCGTGACGGCCGGCCATCTTATCGCCTTCACTGATTTTCCGTTTTTGTACGATATGTACCCGTACCTGCTTGTTTACGCCAGGAGGCAGTTCATCGCCGTTTTCACGGGTGAATACCTTGACGCTGACAATGATACCGGATTCGCCGTGGGGAACCCGCAGGGAGTTATCCCGGACTTCCCGGGCCTTTTCGGCAAAGATGGCACGGATCAGGCGCTCTTCAGCGCTCAGTTCGGTTTCTCCCTTAGGAGTTACCTTACCTACCAGAATGTCGCCAGGGCGAACTTCTGCACCAATCCGGATGATACCGTCTTCGTCCAGATCCTTCAGGGCTTCTTCAGAAACGTTGGGAATATCCCGGGTGATTTCTTCAGGTCCCAGTTTGGTATCACGGGCATCACAGTTGTATTCTTCAATGTGAATGGACGTAAATACGTCGTCTTTTACCAGGTCTTCGGAAAGCAGTACAGCATCTTCGTAGTTGTAGCCTTCCCAGGGCATGTACGCAGCAATGGCGTTGCGGCCCAGGGCCAGTTCACCGTGATCCGTAGCAGGACCATCGGCCAGTACCTGGCCTTCTTCCACCTTGTCGCCCTTGTAGACAATGGGTCTTTGGTTGACGCAGGTGCTCTGGTTGGAACGTTTGAATTTCAGCACGTTGTATTCGTCAATGCCGCCGTTGTCGTCCCGGGTAACCAGGATCTTGTCGCCGCTGACGTATTTTACCGTGCCGGCGTGCTTGGCCAGGATGCAGACCCCGGAGTCCACAGCCACCTTGTATTCCATGCCGGTACCCACTACAGGAGCTTTGGGGTTCAGCAGGGGCACAGCCTGACGCTGCATGTTGGCACCCATCAGGGCCCGGTTGGCGTCATCGTTTTCCAGGAAAGGAATCAGGGCAGCAGCAATGGACATTACCTGTTTAGGAGAAACGTCCATGAAGTCAACCCGGCTGGGGGAAATGGACAGCACATCGTTCTTATCACGGGCAATAACGTGCTCGTTGACAAAGGAGTTGTCATCATTCAACGGTTCGTTGGCCTGGGCAATAACGTAGTTATCTTCTTCATCAGCAGTCAGGTAAACGATTTCGTTGGTAACCTTCTTGTTTTTCTTGTCCACCTTGCGGTACGGGGTTTCAATGAAACCGTACTTGTTCACCACACCATAGGTAGCCAAAGAACCGATCAGGCCGATGTTAGGACCTTCAGGGGTTTCAATAGGACACATACGGCCATAGTGGGAAGGATGGACGTCGCGGACTTCGTAGCCAGCTCTTTCTCTGGACAGACCGCCAGGTCCCAAAGCGGACAGACGGCGTTTGTGGGTCAGTTCGGCCAGAGGGTTGTTCTGGTCCATGAACTGGGACAACTGGCTGCTGCCAAAGAATTCTTTTACCGCAGCAACCACCGGGCGGATATTGATCAGGGCCTGGGGCGTAATCACGTCGGCATCCTGGAGGGTCATCCGTTCCCGGATTACCCGTTCCATACGGGACAGGCCGATACGGAATTGGTTTTGCAGCAGTTCGCCTACGCAGCGTACACGCCGGTTGCCCAAATGGTCGATATCGTCCTTGCCTTCCATACCGTCGATCACGTTCAGCAGGTAGCCAAAGGAAGCAATTACGTCCGCCGGGGTAATGGTCCGAACAGAAGCGTCAATATCTTTCGTAACAATCATGCGTTCCGGATGTTCCTGGAATTTTACCCAGACCTCGGCATAGCCGGCATCCTTGAACAGACCGCTTTCTTCAATGGTGTTGATTTCTTCGTCGCCAATCACGGTGCCAGCGGGCAGAACCACTTCGCCCTGGGTGCCATCGGGGTTTTCGAAGGCCAGGGGAGAAGTCAATTCCTTGCCCAAAAGGCGCTGACGCCAGCCCAGTTTCTTGTTGACCTTGTAACGGCCTACATTGGCCAGGTCATAGCGGCGGTTGTCGGAGAAAATATTCCGGATCAGCTGTTCGGCGTTTTCCAGGTTGGCAGGTTCGCCGGGACGCAGTTTCCGGTAGATTTCCAGCAGTGCATCGTCTTCGTTCTTGGTGCTGTCCTTGGCCAGGGTAGCAACCAGGTACGGATGTTCGCCGAAAGTGGCAATAATATCATCGTTGGTGGGCAGGCCCATCACCCGCAAAAGAGCCGTAGCCGGCAGCTTACGGGTCCGGTCCACACGGGCGTAGATGATTTCGTTCAGGTCGGTTTCGTATTCAATCCAGGCGCCCCGGTTAGGAATAACGGTGGTGCCGTACAGGAACTTGCCCATGGGGTCCATGTCCTTGGCGTAGTAAACGCCAGGAGAACGCACCAGCTGGCTGACGATAACCCGTTCTGCGCCGTTGATCACGAAGGTACCGGTATCGGTCATCAGGGGGAAGTCACCCATGAATACGGTGGATTCCTTGATTTCCCCGGTATCCTTGTACAGCAGGCGGACATCTACATTCAAAGGAGCGGCATAGGTTGCGTCCTTTTCCTTGCAGGTTTCCACATCGTATTTGGGATCGCCGATGGTGAAATTCTCAAAGCTCAGTTCCAGGTTGTCGGTAAAATCCTTAATAGGAGAAACATCCTGGAAAACATCATATAAACCTTCTCTTATGAACCACTCATAAGATTTTCTCTGTAAGTCGATCAAATGAGGCATTTTCAATACTTCTTTGATCTTGGCATAACTGTACCGCAAACGGTCGCCATTATGAACCGGCTTAAACATGTGGGTTCTCACTCCTTTTCTCTGGGCAGGTCTTTCTAAACAAAAAAAATAACAAGGCGGTCAATTAGAGAGATTGATCAGCCTTGTATCGTGTACGTTTTCTCAGTCATCATGTCGTGCTCCTCTCCTCACTTGAGCGGGAACGCGATGTCCAACCACTGAGCACTCGCGGAACCTATTCATCCTGCTATAAAAACTTCATGGACAATTATTATACTACGTATTTCACGGTAATACAATACCTTTTTTCTGGTTTTTAAGACTTTTGGGGTTCAGTTTTTTCCCGGCCGTCCCGCACCAGTTCCTGCCAGGCAGGCTGGTCCCAGGCCAGACGCACAATCGCCACCAGGTCATAACCGGCATTGTACCGATAAAAAATCAAAAACCTGCCGCAATCATAACAACGGACGCCTTCCAGATCCAAAAGGGAGTCCTGGGCATTGGCCGCCAGTTTGGGGGTCCTGCCCAATTTCTCAAGGGTTTTGTCCAGCGCCGCCAGCTCTTGGGCTGGCAGAAGGAGCTTGGCTTGGGTCAGATCCTGAAGGGCCAGCTGGGCCCACATTACATTGCCCTGGGCATCTTCCGTATTATCCTGCCATAGGCTCTGCAAGCCTGCGCCCACATAGGCGCGTACCTGTTCCCGTTCTTTGGCTTCCATAATCCTTCCCTTTCCCCTGCTTCTGCAGCATGACAAAAAGGGAGCCACTGCAAAAAGCTTTCTGCAGCAGCCCCTCTCTTATTTTATGCTTCGGCTTCAACCGGGTAAACGCTGATCAAGCGACGATCTTTACCGCTTCTTTCAAAAGCAACCTTGCCGGCAACTTTTGCATAGATGGTGTAATCTTTACCCATGCCTACGTTTTGACCCATATGGAAACGGGTCCCACGTTGACGAACGATGATGGAACCAGCAGTTACCAGCTGACCATCATGAGCTTTCGTACCCAGACGCTGTGCGTTGGAGTCACGGCCGTTGTGGGTGGAACCAGAACCTTTTTTATGGGCGTGTAATTGAAGAATCAATTCGAACACTTTGCTCACCTCCTGTGTTCTTCAGTAGTCAGATACTGGGGATAATACCGTTTCAGCTCTTGAAGCCCGCAGACCATGGTCTTTAGCAGGACTTCCGTTTGCTCATTGGGAGCATCCTCCAGTCTTACTTCCAGCGTTCCGTCTGCCTCATCGACAGCGCACTGCACTTTATGGCGGAGCACACGCTCCATGCCCAGTACGGGAAGCTGCGTATCCAGGGATACCAGCGCACATACCTGATCGAACCCTTCCGGATTAGAATCGGCATGTCCAGAAACCCGGTACCCGCTGATTTTGTCCTGATCGTTGTAGTAAATATCTACTTGAATCATGACTTATGCTTCGATAGAAGTGATCTCAACCTGAGTATACGGTTGACGATGACCCTGGCGTTTGCGATAGTTGGATTTTGCTCTGTATTTGAAAACAAAAATCTTATCAGCTTTGCCTTGTTTAGCAACTTTAGCAGTTACTTTAGCGCCTGCAACAGTAGGATTGCCTACCTTTACATCGCCGTCGTTGACTACAGTCAGAACATCGTCAAAAACGACTTCCTGGCCTTCTTCAACGTTCAGTTTTTCGATGTTCAGCACATCACCTTCACTGACGCGGTATTGTTTGCCGCCGGTACGAATAATTGCGTACATGTTTGCACCTCCCTCATCCAAGACTCGCCGAATACGGTACTCCTTCCGGAGTTTCAGGAACCCCTCCGGGCGGTAGTGCGAGTTTCACACTAGTTTTTATACTATACAACAAAAAACGGGAAAAGTCAACGCAGACTTCTCCCGTTGCAGCGCCTTTGGTACCTATTGCAGAAACAGATCAAAGGTGGCCAGCTGATTTCCTGCCAAAAGCTGCAAATCGCCTTCTACGTGACCCAGTACCTGCCCGGTAAACTGGGGTCCGCCGCTTTTGTAGAACAGCACAAACCGGTCCTTTTCCGGCCAGAAGACGATATCCCCCGCCTTGTAGCCTCCCATCTGGAGATTGTCCGTGGGAAACTGGTCCACATCCTGGTAGTACACCGCCGTCTGCCCGTCCAGGTCCTTTAAGGCCAGGGTGATGGGCAGTTCCCCTACCAGGGCATGGGTGGTGGCATTATCCTCCACCGAGGCCCACAGCACCTTGTCCCCCAGGGTAATCCGCACCCGGGCCCGGCTGAGATTAATTACGCCGCCCGGCCAATTCTTCTGCTGCACCCGGGCAGCCTGTTTGATGCCCGTCTGTTTCTGGTCCGCCTTGGCCGTTTTTTCACCGGCACAGCCTGCTGCCATAAGGCTCAGCGCCAGCAGCGCTCCTAGTAAAGCGCCGCCCCATTTTCTTTCCATGTTGTTCCCCTCCTGCTGAAAGAAACCTTTACAGCCATAGAGTACGCCTTCTCAAGCCCGTTGTAAATCCCGATTTTCCCAGACAATTTCGCAAAAAAAGCAGGAGGGTAAATTCCCTCCTGCCAATTTTTGCGCTGTCTCCGGCACTGTTTTTATTTTTTGAGGGGAACGCCAACCTTGGCCAGCCAATCCCGCAATTCCTGCTCACTGCCGCTGTAGCGCAGGCCCTCTGTCACTTGGGCTCCTTTGGCCGAAGCCTCTAGGATGCCCACACTTTTTTCAATGGGATAGCCGCCGCTGGTACAAAAGGGCACCACTTTTTTCCCGGAAAGGTCGTAGGATTCCAAAAAGGTGTTCATCATCAACGGTGCCTGATAATCCCAGATGGGATAGCCCACAAATACGGTATCGTACTGTTCCATATGGTCGATTTTGGTTTTCAGCTTGGGCCGGGCATTGCTTTCAATTTCCTTGATGACCATTTGCAGATGCTCCTGATGGTCGGCCGGATAGGGTTTCTCCGGCTGCAATTCTACCAGGTCCCCGCCCACCAGCTGATGAATTTTCTCTGCAGCTGCCCGGGTAGTTCCCGTATGGGAATAATAAGCGATGAGGATATGGCTGCCGGCACTCTGTTGATTTACAGCCTTGGCTGCCTGGGCAGCCGGCTGGCTGGCAGAAGAACTCTCCCCGCAGCCTGCAGCGAAAAGCAGTACCAGTCCCAGTATCAGGGCCCACAGGCCCTTCCAGTTTCTTTTTTGCATAGCGTCCTGCCTCCAGTCTACTGCTGCAGCTCAAAGGTAACCTTCTTGTCCCCGGCCCCGTCAAAAAGCTCTACGCCCTGGTCAATATGGCCCAATTGCTGCCGTTCAAATTCTTCCCCATTCTGCTTGTAGAGAATCACAAAGCTTCCCCGGGGAGCCCAGTACACCAGATCCCCTACAGCGTAGCGGTCGGACCGGGTCTTTTCTGTAGGGAAAGTACCGGCGCCAAACCGATAGCACATTTCCCGGCCGTACAGATTTTGCATATCCAGGGTCAGCGGCAGTTTCTGGGCCAGGGCGCGCATGGTGGCATTGTCTTCCACCGTAGCCCACAGCACCTGATCCCCTACCGTAATTTTCAGTTTGGCGTGTTTCAGGTCCACCGGACCTTTTGCCGTATTTTCCTGGGCTGCCGCTGTTTTTCCCGGCTGGGCGGCCGGCTGGCTTTGCCCGCCTTGGGACGACTGGGCACTGCCGCAGCCTCCTGCCAGCATTCCCACCACCAGCAATACACCGGTAACCAGCATCCATTTTCCTTTCATATGCGTTCCTCCCTATCAGTTATGTTTGCTTTCTGCTTCTACTCTACCTTTTTCCCATTAGAATGTAAAATACCTATTTCAGCTTGCATCCAATGCCTGAAAGGCATTCTAACGATGCAAAAAAAGCGCTGGAAAGCCAGCGCTGCCATTAGTCTTGGGGCGTATATGCATCGTGCTTTTTCCGGAAGAACTCCAAAAATTTTTCTACCGCATGAAGCTCCGGGGTGAACCGCTTCCAGGCCAGCACAGAAGTAGCCGGAAGGACCGGTTCCAACCGGCGGAACACCACCTTTTGGGGATCATACAGGGATACCACCCCATCAATGGTCAGGGCCTTCAGATAGCCCTCCCTGACTACATTGGCCACATTGGTAATGATATTGTAGGTAGCCCTGATGTTCAGCCTTCCCTTCAGCCAATGCTGGAGCTCCCCCCGGAGAATCTGCCGGTTGCTGACAATAATGGGCAGATCCTTCAAGTCCTTTTCCGTAATGTATTCCTTCTGGGCCAAAGGGCAGTCCGCCGCCATCAGCAGTCCCCAATAATCCACATCCTTCATGCGGATGTAATCAAAGGAAGAAGTATCCACCGGCTCCATCATGACGCCCAAATCCAGGGTGCCATGCTCCAGCTGTTCCTTAATGTCCACCGCATTGCTGTTTTGGAGGTCAAAGGTCACCTCCGGATATTCCTGCTGGAACTCCGTCATGCACCGCATCAAAAACTGGACACATTTCAGGCCTCCGCAGCCGATGCGGATATTGCCGGCAACTTCCCCATGGTGATGGATATCATTTTCCAGCTTGTCCATCATGGACACGATTTCCAGGGCCTGATGACGCAGGATTACCCCGGTTTCGGTTAAATGAAAATGGCGTCCCCGGACAAACAATTTCTCTCCCAGTTCTTTTTCCAGTTGGGCCAGCTGCCGGGACAGGGTGGGCTGGGTCAGGTGCAGCAGTTCCGCTGCTTTGGTGATATTTTCTTCCTGAGCCACCATCAGGAAATATTGTAACAGGCGCAGTTCCATAGTAATTCCTCCTGTCTGCGGAAAGTTTCAGGTACGCAAGAGAGACTGCTCCCTGGGAAGCAGTCTCCGCTGTGCCCAGCTCACTGGGCTTTGGCTATTTCAACTTTTAAGGTTCCCTGCAAGGCGTTCAGGACGGCTTGGGGTTCATCCACATGGCCCAAAATTACCAGATTGCCAATGGACGCAGATTTTTCCTCGTCCTTTACGAATATGACAAAGTTCTTGGCCGGCGGCCAGTAAGCCAGGTCCCCGTTTTTATATCCGCTTTGCACATCGCTGGCTTTATAGGACAGGTCCAGGGTATCCCCACAAAAATCGTTGTCCGACGGATTCAGGGTAACCGTTTTGGGCAGCTGTCCCAAAAGTTCCTGGGCAGGAGCTGAGTCATTGAAATGGGCTTTCACCTGCTTTCCATTTACGGTTAGCCTAATTGGCATCGTCTTCTGTGATGCGCTGGCGGAAGCCGTTTTCTCCGTAGCCGCCGTTTTGGTTTCCTGGGCCGTGCTGCTGCCCGTTCCTGTAGACGCCACTGACCCGCAGGCCGCCAAAGAAAGGCAGCAAAGCAGTCCTGCCAGTCCGGCCAAACACCGTTTTTTCTGCATAAACATTCTTCCTTTCCCCCTTAGCTCATGATAACGGTTTGAATTCTCCGATATGCTGGTTGATGACCCGGCCCATGATTTTTTTCATGTTCCAGTCCCCATGGATGCCGTCCAGGGCCAAATTGGTGGGAAGCTCGTCCCCCATTGCCTCAAAGGGCGCCGCCACATCAATATGGGGCTGGGTACGGATAAACCGGTTTACTTCAGCAAAGGCAGCCTGCCAGTTTTCGTCCGTAGGTTCATCAAAAGCCTTTTGAATGTTGGCCGGATTGATGGGCGGAAGGGTCAGCAGGATGGGCATAATTCCCCGTTCCCGGGCCTTCTGCTGCAGGGTTTTCAGGTCTGCAATCACGTCTTCTGCGGGCACCCCAGCCCGAAGGCTGTTGCTGCCGCCCATAATCAGCAGATACTGGATATGAAAGGGCGTCACGTCCTGATCAAACCGGTCCACCATCATTTCACTGGTATCCCCGCTTTGGGACAGGTTGATTACCGGGAAATTCAGATAGTGCCCATAGCTGTAGGCGTAGTCCACGGGACTAAAGGACAGGTGCCCGCCCCCGTGGGAAATGCTGTCCCCGTAAATTCCCGCCACCCATTTCTTATCCGGGTTGTTGGTAATCTTCTGGGGTTCACTCCAAATCCCTACCGGCCGGCCGTTCTTATCCATGCCCCGGACCCGCCAGTAGAATTCCCCAATCCGGGGCTCTGCATCATACAGGTCCGTCAGCACCGTTTCTTCTGCATAGACCCGGTAGCGGGAAGTCAGGTAGCCCTCGGGATTTTCCGGATACCGGTCCGTCACTTCCACTTCGTATTTTTCTGCCCCCGGGTTGCCCGTATAGGCATATACCGGGTACAGCAGCACCGTAGCATTGCCCTTGGTGGCACTGGGCCGGGGCAGAGGAGCATCCCGGTCCACCTTCCGCCAGCTCTGGGTCAGGCTTTGGGGCTGAGAGTAGGGGGTAATGGGGTTGCCGTCCAGGTCAAAGGCCCGGACCCGCCACAAAAGGGGAATGTTCTGCTTCCGCTCCTGGGCAAATTGCTGCTCCGGCAAAAGCAGGTTGCTGGTAAACACCTGCTCATTCCGGTACACCGCCTGGGGTGCCGGCTTTTGGGGATCCGGGGAAGTTTTGTCCGCCGGGAAAATTTCCACTTCGTAGCGGACCGCGTTCAGGTTCTGAGGCCATTGGATCATGCCCAGTTCCTGCTGAACCGGTTCTTCCTCTGAGGAAAGGGCCGCAGCCGGGCTGCTTTTCAGCCGCTGGGCGGTAAACGTCCCCAGCAGCAGGGCGGGCAGCAAAAACATCATCAATACTTTTCCCAGTAAGGGTCTGGGGGCCCGTTGGTGCAGCATATTCAGCACTCCTTTCTGCGGCCAAGCAGCCGGACAAGCAATGGCAATAACTGCCATAGGGTTTGCAGGTTTTGGTTCTTTCTTGTCATCATACTACCTTGTTTGTTCAAAAATGTAAAATACCTATCTATCATTTACTTCTATGCCAAAAGCGAATAGTTTGTGAACTGCCCTGCCCACCCCAAGCGCCTGACGCCAAAATTTTCCACAAAAAAAGTCCGAAGTCCAGCCCGCAGGCATCCCTTCGCTTATATTCCCCGCCGGCGGCACCTAGGCACCGCCCTGCGGCAAATTCTAAGCAAAGTATCCCTACAGGCTTAGACTTCAGACTTTCCGCACTGCCTGGCAAGCCAGGTCAGTTTTTCTTATTCCCCTTTGATGGTTTTGATGATCAGCTGGTTGACCATGCCCGGGTTGGCTTTCCCACGGGATTTCTTCATGATCTGGCCTACCAGGAAGCCAATGGCCTTATCCTTGCCGGCCTTGAAGTCGGCAACGGACTGCGGGTTGGCTGCAATCACTTCATCCACCATGGCTTGGATGGCACCAGCATCGCTGACTTGTTCCAGGCCCAGTTCCTTCACCAGTACGGAAGGAGCTTTATCACTCTTGAGCATTTCTGCAAAGACCTTCTTGGCCAGCTTGCTGGACAGAACGCCTTTTTTGATCAGGTTGACCATTTCGCCCAAATGCTTGGCAGAAATGGGGAACTCGCTGATGGTGCAGTTGTTGGCATTCAGGTAGGCGGAAACGTCACCCAGCATCCAGTTGGCTACACCTTTTACGTCTTCCACGCCTTCAATGGCAGCATCGAAGTACTCGGCCATTTTCTTGTCGGCTACCAACAGTTCTGCATCGTATTCCTGCAAACCTTTTTCCTTGATCAGCCGTTCCTTCCGGGCATCCGGCAGTTCCGGCAGGGCTTTTCTGGCCCGTTCGATCCAGGCATCATCAATGATGATGGGAGCCAGGTCCGGTTCCGGGAAGTAGCGGTAATCGTGGGCTTCTTCCTTGGAACGCATGGAGAAGGTCATGCCTTGGGCATCGTCCCAGGTACGGGTTTCCTGTACCACATGGCCGCCGTCTTCCAGGATTTCCTTCTGGCGTTCTACTTCGTATTCAATGGCTCTTTCCAGGGCTTTGAAGGAGTTCAGGTTCTTGATTTCTGCACGGGTGCCGAATTTCTTGGCGCCTACAGGCATAATGGAAATGTTGGCATCGCAGCGCATGCTGCCTTCCTGCATTTTCCCATCGCAGACTTCGGTGTACTGCAAATAGGAACGCAGTTTTTCCATATAGGCCCGGGCTTCAGCGGCACTGCGCATATCCGGTTCGGATACGATTTCAATCAGGGGTACGCCGGCACGGTTGTAGTCCACGGCGGAGAAATCGGAAGTGCTGATGGAGGCACCGGAGTGCACCAGTTTGCCGGCATCTTCTTCCATATGGATCCGGGTAATGCCAATGCGTTTGGTTTCCCCATCCACGTTGATGTCCACATGGCCGTTCAGGCAGATGGGCTGATAGAATTGGGAAATCTGGTAGGCTTTGGCCAAATCCGGATAGAAGTAGTTCTTTCTGTCGAATTTGCTGTAGTGTTGGATGTCGCAGTTCACGGCCAGGCCAAAACGCAGGGCAAATTCCACCATTTGTTTATTGATTACGGGCAGGGCACCGGGCATGCCCAGGCAAACCGGGCACACATGGGTGTTGGGGGCGCCGCCGAATTCCGTAGAGCAGGAGCAGAAAGCCTTGGTTTTGGTTTTCAGTTCTGCATGGACTTCCAAACCGATTACGGTAATATATTCTGTCATTATTTCTTACCTCCCAGGGACGCCACAGATTTATGGAAATCCGTAGCCTGTTCAAAGGTGTAAGCAGCCCGCAGCAGGGTTTCCTCATCCAGGGCCTTGCCGATCAGCTGCGCACCTACCGGCATCCCATCCACAAAGCCGCAGGGAATGGAAATACCGGGCAGGCCGGCCATATTCACCGGGATGGTGGTTACGTCCAGCATGTAGACCGTCAGGGGATCCATTTTCCCATCCAGAGGATAAGCAACCACAGGGGAAGTGGGAGTCATCAGTACATCGCATTGCTTGAAGGCTTCGTCAAAGTCCCGGCGGATCAGGGTCCGTACCTGCATGGCCTTGTTGTAGTAGGCATCATAGTAACCGGAGCTGAGTACGTAGGTGCCCAGCATAATGCGGCGGCGTACTTCCTGGCCGAAGCCTTCGGTACGGCTCTTGCGCATCATTTCCGGAGCGGATTCCGCTTGGGCATCCCGGAAACCATACCGTACGCCGTCGTAACGGCCCAGGTTGGCGGAAGCTTCAGCCGGAGCAATGATGTAATAGGTAATTACGGCATATTCCGTATGGGGCAGGGACACTTCAATGACCTTGGCACCCAGTTCTTCGTATTTCTTGGCAGCCAGGCGGATCTGTTCAGCAACCTTGGGATCCGTGCCCTGACCGAAATATTCCTTGGGCAGACCAATGGTCAGACCCTTTACATCCTGCCGCAGAGCCTTGGTGAAATCAGGCACCGGGGCGTTGTAGGAGGTGGAATCGTGGGCATCTACCCCGCAGATGGTGTTCAGTACCAGGGCAGCGTCGGTGACGTCCCGGGTAATGGGTCCAATCTGGTCCAGGGAAGAAGCAAAAGCTACACAGCCATAACGGGAAACCCGGCCATAGGTGGGTTTAATCCCTACGCAGCCGTTGAAGGAAGCGGGCTGACGGATGGAACCGCCGGTATCACTGCCCAGGCTCCAAATGGCTTCGCCGGCTGCAATGGCAGCAGCGCTGCCGCCGGAAGAACCGCCCGGTACCCGGGACAGATCCCAGGGATTGTGGGTAATTTGGAAATGGGAAGTTTCCGTGGTAGAGCCCATGGCAAATTCGTCCATGTTGGTCTTGCCCAGGAAAATGGTTTCGTCCTGTCTCAGTTTTTCGATGACATGGGCATCGTAAACAGGAATAAAGTTTTCCAGCATCTTGGAAGCGCAGGTGGTGCGCAGGCCTTTGGTGCTGATATTGTCTTTGATGGCGCCGGGCACCCCAGCCAAAGGCCGAAGGGTTTCTCCCGCTGCAATTTTGGCATCCACCTTGGCAGCCTGTGCCAGGGCGTTTTCCTTATCCAAAGTCAGGTAAGCCTTGACCTGATCTTCCACTGCGTCAATCCGGTCATAAACGGCTTTGGTCAGCTCAACGGAGCTGATTTCTTTTTTCACCAGCTTCTCATGAAGCTCGTGTGCTGTTTCGTTATATAAAGCCACTGTTCTGCCTCCTCTTATTCGATGACCCGAGGAACCTTAAAACCGCCCTCGTATTCTTCCGGAGCATTCTCCATTGCCTCTTCATGACTTACGCCGTGCTGGGGCACGTCTTCCCGCAGCACATTGCTGATGGGGAGTACGTAGGGAGAAGGTTCAATTCCTTCGGTATCCACTTTCTTTAAGATTTCAGCATAATTCAAGATTTGGTTAAACTGCTCTACAAACTTGTCCATTTCGTCCGCCGGTACATTCAGCCGGGACAGATTTGCGATATGCTTTACATCACTTACTGTTACGCTCATTTCTTCACCGCCTATCGAAATCTTTTAAAATCATTTGTACCCAAAGATTATATCACAGCCGCCGGGATTAGAAAACCACTTTACCCCTGCCAGCCCCATTCTATAAGGGTCCGTTCCACCTTGACAAACCTACAGGAAAACAGTAATGTATAGGCATCGTTAAAAGTATATTAATTAACTATGTATTGTCTTCACCCCAGGTGAATTCTAAGGAGGAAACTGCCATGAAATTTAACACTGCCTGTATCCACGGGGACGGCCCCAACGATGCACTGGGAGCCGTATCCCCGGCCATCTACTGTACTTCTACCTTTGCCCATCCGGGACTGGGCAAGTCCACGGGCTATGCCTACACCCGGGAATCCAACCCCACCCACGAACGCCTGGAAAAAGTAATGACTACCCTGGAAGGCGGCGTGGATGCCCTGTGCTTTTCCACCGGCATGGCCGCCATTGACGCCGTAATGCGCCTGTTTGGAACCGGGGACCACATCATCACCGGCTTTGACCTGTACGGCGGTTCCTTCCGGATGTTCCGTTCCGTGTACGAACCCCTGGGCCTTTCCTTCTCCGCCGTCCACACCAGCGATCTGAAAGCGGTGGAAGCAGCCATTACCCCGGCTACCAAAGCCATTTACCTGGAAACCCCCACCAATCCCACCATGGAAATTACGGACCTTAAAGCCCTTCACGAACTGGCAGCGGCCCACAACCTTCTGGTGATTGTAGACAATACGTTCCTGACCCCCTACTTCCAGCGTCCCCTGGAACTGGGCGCCGATATTGTGCTCCACAGCGGCACCAAATATCTGGCTGGCCACAACGACATCCTGGCCGGCTTCGTTATCAGCAAGGACCCGGAAATTGCTGCCCGGCTGCGCCTGATCTACAAGACCACCGGCGCCATGCTCAGCGTGTTTGACGCCTGGCTGATGCTCCGCAGCCTGCGCACCCTGCCCCTGCGCATGAAGCAGCACGAAAACAATGCCCAGCACCTGGCCAAGTGGCTGCAGGAGCAGCCCCAGATTGTCAAGGTGCTGTACCCCGGCCTGCCGGACCATCCGGGCTATGCAATCCAGAAAAAGCAGGCTTCTGGCTTCGGCGGCATGATTTCCTTCTACGTAAAAACCGCAGAAGCCGCCAAAACGGTTCTGGAAAGCGTAAAACTGATCCAGTTTGCAGAAAGCCTGGGAGGCGCAGAAAGCCTGATTACCTATCCCATTACCCAGACCCATGCGGACCTGACCCCGGAAGAAGCGGAAGAAAAGGGCATTACCCATACCCTGCTGCGTTTCTCCGTAGGCCTGGAAGACTGGGAAGATCTGCGGGATGATCTGGCCCAAGTCCTGGCAAAACTGTAACAAATTGAATTACTTTTCTCTTGAAAAAGCGGACAGCGAAAAAATGCCCGCTTTTTTTGCCATTCTGTACTATACTAGAGCTATGAACTACTGTCAGCACAAGGAGGAAGATACTATGGCAGCTATTGAAATCATTCAGGAACTCACCCATAAACGGGCCGCAGCCTACGACGGGGACAAGGTGATTGGCACCTGTACCTTTGTACCGGAAGGAAAGGTCTGGACCCTGGACCATACCATCGTGGATCCCAATTACGGCGGCCAGGGCATCGCCGGCCAGCTGGTCTACAGCGTGGCAGAAATGGCCCGGCAGCAGCAGGCCAAAATCATTCCCCAATGCTCCTATGCAGCCGGGGTTTTCAAACGCAAAAAAGAATACGAAGACGTATTGTACAAGGAAGAATAGGAAAAGGGACTGTGCCGCGGCACAGTCCCTTTTCCTATAGGCGGAGCTGGGCTCCGCCGTTTTTTATTTCATGATCAGCTGGCTCAGGTCCGCCGTTTGGTTTACCTGACGCTTTACTTCCTGCATCAGGGCCAGACGGTTGTTTTTCACCGCTTCGTCCTTGTCCATAACCATTACTGCATCAAAGAAGGCATTCACCGGAGCCGCCAGCACATCGTTGGCTTCCAGTACCTTCTTAAAGGCACAGGCCGCTTCCAGGGGCACCGTAGTCACTTCCACTTTTTGCAGCACTTCCCACAGGGCTTTTTCCGCAGGATCCTGGAACAGGGCAGCATCCACCCCATTTTCCACTTCGTGGTTCTTGCTGATATTTTCTACCCGGGTAAAAGCCTGGATGCTGTCCGCAGCCTGGGGCATTTCCAGGTAAGCAGTCAGGTCGTCAGCCTGCACAAATACATTGGCCAGATCATCGCCGACCGGCACTGCCAGCACTGCATCTACCACATCGTAGCGCAGGCCCTTGTCTAACAGCATATTCTTGGCTCTTTGGGCAAAGAAGTCTTTTACGCTGTCGATGAGTTTGGCCAGATTTTCCACTTCCACCGGCAGGTTCTTCAGAGTAACTTCCAAAATCTTACCCAGGGGGAAGTGTACATTGCCGTCGGAAAGGATGTTCAGGATACCCAGAGCCTGACGCCGCAGGGCATAGGGATCCTGGGAGCCGGTGGGCGCCATGCCCCGGCTGAAGGTAGCCATAATGTTGTCCAATTTATCGGCAATGGCCAGAATGCGGCCTTCGTTGCTTTGGGGCAGTTCATCGCCGGCAAACCGGGGCATATATTGTTCCCCAATGGCTTGGGCCACAGCTTGGCCTTCCCCATCTAACAGGGCATATTCCCGGCCCATGGTACCTTGGAGTTCCGTAAACTCGGTTACCATGCCGGTAACCAGGTCGGCCTTGCACAGGGCAGCGGCCCGGTCCAGGGCAGCGCCGTCAGCGGGCAGATTGGTGGTTTGAAGCAGGGCAGCGCACAGTTTGCGCAGCCGTTCGGTCTTGTCGTACATATTACCCAAACCATGCTGGAAGGCCACCGTATGCAGGGAAGCCCGGTGCTGTTCCAGAGTTTTCTTTCTGTCCCCTTCAAAGAAGAAGACCGCATCGTCCAGCCGAGCCCGCAGCACCCGTTCGTTGCCGTGGGTTACAATATCCAGATGTTCAGCGCCGCCGTTGCGGACGGTGATGAATTTGGGCATCAGCTTGCCGGCCGCATCAAACATGGGGAAGTATCTCTGATGATCCCGCATGGGGGTGATGATGGCTTCCTTGGGCAGCTTCAGATAACGGTCGTCAATATGGCCGCACAGCGCCGTGGGGTATTCCACCAGGTAGAGCACTTCTTCCAGCAGGTCCGGAGAAATCGCTGCTTTGCCGCCTTCCTTGGCAGCCAGCTCCTCAATCTGCTTTTTGATCATAGCCCGTCTCTTGTCCGGATCCACAATAATGAAATTGTCTTCCAGGGTCTTTTCATAGGCGGAAGCCGTAGGAATGGTAATCAAATGGTTGCTGAGAAAACGATGGCCCCGCACCTGGTTCCCGCTTTTTACATCGTTGGCTTCCACCGGGATTACCTGGTCGTCCAGAAGGGCGCACAGCCAGCGGAAGGGACGGACAAAGCCAAAGTCGTAGTCAGCCCAACGCATGGTTTTGGGGAAGTTCAGAGAATGCAGAATATCGTCCAAAATGCCGGGCAGCAGATCCACGGTCTTTTGGCCGGCCAAATGTTTCACGGCATATACGTAGCCGTCCCGCTGCACCAGGTCCGCCACGTCCACGCCCTGGCCCCGGGCAAAGCCCTGGGCGGCCCGGGTGGGTTTGCCCTCTGCGTCAAAAGCAATCTTCAGGGCCGGGCCCTTGCTTTCCGTGGTCATATCCTGCTGCTGGTCTGCCACTTCGCTGGCCAGGAAGGCCATGCGCCGGGGAGTACCGTAGACTTTCAGGGAGCCAAAGGGAATCCGGGCTTCCTGGAGTTTTTTGCCGGCCAATTCGCCGTATTCTTTCAGAATGCCGGGCATGTATTGGGCCGGCATTTCTTCCGTTCCGATTTCATATAACAAGTTCGCCATTATTTTTTACCTCTTTTCAGCAGGGGGAATCCCAGATTTGCCCGTTGTTCCACATAAGCCGCAGCACACAGTCTGGCCAGGGCCCGTACCCGGGAAATGTAGTTGGTCCGTTCACTGACGCTGATGGCGCCCCGGGAATCCAGAAGGTTGAAGGTGTGGGAGCATTTCAGCACGTAGTCGTAGGCCGGACGGATGTTGCCGGTAAGGATAATCCGTTTGGCTTCCTTTTCGTACTTGTCGAACAGGTCAAACAGCAGGTCGATATCGGCCAGTTCGAAACTGTAGCGGGACTGTTCCACTTCGTTGGTGTGGAACACATCTCCATAGGTTACATTATCCACCCAGTTGATGTCGTAGACGTTTTCCACGCCCTGGATGTACATGGCCAGCCGTTCCAGGCCGTACGTGATTTCTACAGCCACCGGTTTGATGTCCAGGCTGCCCACTTGCTGGAAGTAGGTGAATTGGGTGATTTCCATGCCGTCCAGCCATACTTCCCAGCCCATGCCCCAGGCACCCAGGGTAGGAGATTCCCAGTTGTCTTCTACAAAGCGGATATCGTGTTCTTCCGGGTGAATGCCCAGTTCCCGCAGGCTTTCCAGGTACAGTTCCTGGATATTGGACGGGGAGGGTTTCATAATGACCTGGAACTGATGGTGCTGGAACAGCCGGTTGGGGTTGTCCCCGTAGCGGCCGTCAGCCGGGCGGCGGGACGGTTCTACGTAGCAAACGTTCCAAGGTTCAGGTCCCAGTACCCGTAAAAAAGTCGAAGGGTTCATGGTGCCGGCGCCCTTTTCAATATCATAGGGCTGGGCCATAATGCATTTCTGCTTGCCCCAGTAGGCCTGGAGCGTCAAAATGATGGTTTGAAAATTCATGTTTTCTCCTCCTATACAAAAACTCCCGTCTCTGTAATATAGACAGGATTATCTACATTACAGGGACGGGAGTACACTTCCGCGGTTCCACCCTGCTTGCTGCACTGCGCAGCCTCTCTTGTAAAACGGGCGCTCTGGGATGCCATCCCCTTCATTGCGCGTTACGTGGCAACTATAACAAATCCCGGGGCAGTTGTCAAGACTTCTCCTTTTTCTTCAGGCTCCCCCGCTCCACCAGCTTCATGTATTTCATGGCCGTATAGATGCCGTGCTGGAGGGTGGCGATAAAGCCCATGCTGCCTTCCAGGATGCCCCCTTCCAGCAGGTATACCTTGAACATCCCTCCCAGGGCATGGCGGGCGGCCTGGGCAGCGGTGGCCCGGCGGCCCTGCTCAAAAGCGTCCCGGGCCCAAATGGTGGTGTAGTGTCCAGCCTTATCCCACCACTGCTGGAAGGAATCGTAGGTAAAATGCCGCAGGCTTTCCGTCAGCGCCGTCAGCGGCAGGGGACACACCGGCCGCTCATGCACCTTGTGTTCCCACCGGACCTGTCCGGCAGGAAACAGCCGGGTAACCCGGTCGGGGCCAAAGGCGCCCCGATGAAATTCGTGGCCAAAGGCAATGTTGATTCGCTCCAGGGAATACTGGTGGTCCAGCGGCCCTGCCTTAATGGCCTTGATTTTTTCCACAGCTGCTGCCGTAAGCCGTTCATCGGCATCCAGATACAGCACCCAGTCGCAGCTTACCCCTGTCAGGGCAAAATTCCGCTGGGCCGCAAAGTCCTGGTCCCAGGCCCGATAAATTACCTGGGCCCCCAGTTTTTCCGCCAGCGCCACGGTTTCATCGCTGCTGCCGGAGTCCACAATCAGTACCTGGTCCGCCACCAGTTTGGCCGAGCGGATGACGCCCCGGATATTTTTTGCTTCGTTGCAGGTGAGTATCACTGCGGTCAATGTTCCCATGACAAAATCTCCTTCTTTAGCTCCGGAACACTTCCGGATGCCGTACCAGATAACCGGTCAAGTTCATATAGGCTGCCCGCTCCTTGGTATAGGGCGGCTCCCCTTCTTCCAGGGCGCTGGGATCAAGGCCCGGCCCCAGAGGCTGATAAAAATGGTGGGAATAACTGCCAAAAGCGTCCCTGCGCAGCCAGTGGTAGGGAGATACCACGTGGTCCACCGGTTCCAGAAGGGACGGGCAGAGCGAATAATAGGTAAAGCCCTTGGGGGCAATCAGTTCAAAAATGGTGGGAGCAATGTTCATATGTCCCCCGATGGTATTATCTGCCAAACTGTGGGCGTTGAGCTCCCGATGGTTAAACAGCAGCACCGGACTGTGCCGCTCCCGGAGATTGCAGTCCCGGCCCATCAGGGAGGTTTTGCTGAGCACCGGGCTCATATCGATGGAATGGTCCCCGGTCAGGATAAACAGGCAGTCCGGGTACGCTTCCTGCATGGTGCGGATGAACTTGCCCACTGCCTGGTCGGAGAACCAGAAGGTACCCAGGTTCTTTTGGATTTCCTTGTTTTTCCGAATATCTTCCGGGGCGTCCGGCATCACCTGTTCCGGATCATAGCCGTATTTGGCCAGCGGAATCTTAAAGGGCCCGTGATAGCTGGTGGTATAGAGGAAATGGAACTGGTAAGGGCCGCTGGTTTCTTCCTGCTGGAGGATTAATTCCGCCGCCTTTTCCAGGAATACATTGTCGTACACCCCCACCCAGGTTTTGGGAGCCTCCGGACCGCAGAAGTCCGTAGCCGTCATCACCTGGTCAAAGCCGCAGGCCGGGGCAAACCGGTTGAAATTGCCGTAGGTCACGTTGCCCCCATACCAATAGGTGGAATGGTAGCCCAGCTTTTTTAGCTGTCGGGGCAGGGCCGTGGGCAGGTCATTTTGCCAGAAGCTTTCCTTTTCGTTCAGTTCCAGGCCTGCATCAAAAATGCCGCTCATCAGGCTCACGATAGAAGGCCGGGAAATAATGCCGGCGGACAGGGCGCTGGTCAGGGCCGCCGTATGGGGATTATCCATCAGCTGCCGGCCGCCGCTGACCAGATTCAGGCAGGCAAACTGGGGATCAAACAGCTGCTGCAAATAGGTTTCCCCTACAAACAGGAATATATGGGTGGGCTTGGTAATCCGGGGTCCCTGGGCCGTCCGGGGAAAGCCATAAGCCGGTTCCGGCAGCTCCCTTAGGGGCTTTTGGGTGGTCACAAAGGGTTCCAGGGAAGACAGGTCTTCCTCGTCCGTATGCTCGTAGGCGGGGTTCAGCTTGTGCTTCAGGACCTGCTCCAGTGCCACCAGGTCGTCCACCATAGCCTTGGCAAAAAAGATGTCTTTTTTTACCACACTGGGAATGGTATCCCACTCGGGCTTGTCATCGTGCCAAAAAGTGCCCCCGTAGCGGAACCAGTAAAAGGCGGCAATGCAGCCCAGGAACACCAGGGTATTAAAGCCGTACCGGAGTACTGGATTTGGGATTTCCGGATAGGGCAGGCTGGGCAGGTGCAGCAGCCCGGTAATGCACAGGCCGCACAGAGCCAGATAGGGCAAAAGCAGCAGGAGAAGCTGCAAGCCATGGTCCTGATGGAAAAAAATATCCACCAGGTTATGTTTTTCCGCTTTGGCGCCCAGCTTCAGCGTCTGGTTGTAGATGTCGTGGAAATGCTTATAGAACAGCATCTTTCCTGTAAAGGCCAGGTACAGCACCAGACTGTAGATTAGGCCCCCTAATAGCCGCAGGCTGTCCCCCCAGGCCGCGTAGGCCGGGAAAAAGGCGCCGGGCAGGGACAGCAGCACCAGGGGAATTAGAAAAACATAGGCGTTAAAATCCATTCCCCACCAAAAACCGTAGCGGAAGCAGTGCCAAAGCACCGGTCCCTTTCCGGCCAGACTTTTGTAGGGTTGGTACGCCCGGATAAACAGGGCACGGAACACCGCGCACAAAATTGGAAAGAACAAAAACAGTTTCACATCCTGCTGCAGCAGGTGAAAAAATACACTAAACACAGTAACCTCCTTTGGGCAGCTGGCTTTCCAGTTCCCTGTTGTATTGTACACGATTTCCCGCCTTCCGTCACGCTGGAACCTTGGCACAACGACTGATAAACTGCCGGAAATACAAAACGAACCCCCTGCCCGGTACCGGCGCAAAGCCGATCCCTGGCAAGAGGGTTCGTAAAGGATTAGGTTGGTGGGCCCACAAGGATTCGAACCTTGGACCAACCGGTTATGAGCCGGGGGCTCTACCGCTGAGCTATAGGCCCAATCGTGAAGATTATATAACAGGACCTGGAGGCTGTCAATAAAGCCTATTCCAGGAATTCCTTCAGAGGCTTGCTCCGTTTGGGACTTCTCAGCTTACGCAGGGCCTTGGCTTCAATCTGCCGGATGCGCTCACGGGTAACCCCAAAGTACTGTCCTACCTCTTCCAGGGTCCGGGTCCGGCCGTCCAAAAGGCCAAAGCGCAGTTCCAGTACCCGGCGCTCTCTGGGGCTCAAATGCTCCTGCAGCACCTTTTGCAGCTGTTCCTGCAGCAGGGTATAGGACGCCGCATCCGCCGGGGAGGGAGCTTCCTGGTCTTCGATAAAGTCACCCAAATGGGAATCTTCTTCTTCGCCAATAGGAGTTTCCAGGGAAACCGGTTCCTGGGCAATCTTTTGGATTTCCCGCACCCGTTCCACAGGCACATCCATTTCCTTGGCAATTTCTTCTGGGGTCGGTTCCCGGCCCAGTTCCTGCAGCAGCTGGCGGGATACCCGTACCAGCTTGTTGATGGTTTCTACCATGTGGACAGGAATCCGGATGGTCCGCGCCTGGTCGGCAATGGCCCGGGTAATGGCCTGGCGAATCCACCAGGTTGCGTACGTACTGAATTTAAAGCCCTTGTTATAGTCGAATTTTTCTACGGCCTTGATTAACCCCAGGTTGCCTTCCTGAATCAGGTCCAAAAACAGCATACCACGGCCTACATACCGTTTGGCAATGCTGACTACCAGCCGCAGGTTGGCTTCAGACAGGCAGTTTTTGGCGTTTTCGCCGCAGTATTCCATCCGGTGCAGCATTTGGGTAAAACGCTTTTTGGTCTTATCCAACTGGGCCTGGAGTTCCGTATCTTCTTCCTTGGCCTTGGACAGCTTATCTTCCACCACCGTAAGGATTTCTTGGATGGTGCCCAGGCAGCTTTCCTCGGCTTCATCTGCAGAAGGATCCGGAGCATTCCGGGTTACATGGGCAATCTTGTACTTGTTTTCCAGCAGCAGCCGGTGCAGACGCTTTTTCTCGTCCATGGTGAAAGCACTGGTCAGGGCTTGGTATTGGTCCATCTCCAGCACATGGGAATCACCGGTAATCATCTGGATTTTCTTGTACACCAGGTTGATAGCCCGGTTGTCACACCAGGCACCTTCCTTGGTAATCAGCTCATTGGCTTCTGCAAGCAGTTTGGCAGGGGCCAGACGTTTGTTCACCGGCGGGAATTCTCCGTCGGGCTTGTCGCCTTTCAAAATAGCTTTGGCCTGATTGCCCTTATCGGCTCTCTTGGCCAGTTTGACTTCATCGTCACCAGCCAGCAGAGGCACCCGGCCGATTTCTTTTAGGTACATCCGAACCGGGTCATCTACAATGACGCCTTCCGGCACCGACAGGTTGCTCAGTTCGGCTTCGTCCACTTTCAGTTCATCTTCGTCAATGGTGGGCGGTTCTTCTTCTTCGGAGCCATCATCCACCACTTCAATGTTCTTCTCGGCCAATTTGGAGTAGATGGCATCCATTTCGTCCACGGATACGCTGTCCACATTCTGCAGCCGGTCTTGAATCTCTTTATAGGTGAGAACGCCTGCGTTCTTGTGGGCCAGTGCTTCAAACTCAGCTATGTATTCGGCCACGGTCTTTGCTTTTTCTTTCTTACCGCTCTTGCTTTTCACTTTCGTACTTGATTCCGCCTTTCCCGTGGTTTTTGCCGCCCTTTTCTTTTTCGGAACGGCCTTGGCTTTACCCGTTTCCGGGGTATTGTCGTCCGCTGTTTTGTTTTCTGCTGCCTTTGCAGCCAACACCTGCGGGTCCATTTCGACTTTCTTTTTCTCGGTCATCGGGGCGTTCCCTCCTTTCCTGCTATTCAGAAAAACTATATTATTGGTGTTGGGCCAATTTTGTCAAGTTCTCTACTTCCAATTTTATTCGCCGGCATTCTGCCAATTCCTGCAAAAATTTTTCATTGCGCTCTTTTTCATACTTTTCCGCTAGTTGGCTATGTTTTTCATATTCCTTTTCCAAGGCCGCAATCTGCAGCCGGTTCAGGCAATCCCGCAAAATGGAGGGCAGACTGGCTTCCGGCAGGTTCAGGCTGAGAATCCGGGTCAGTTCGGCACTGCCGTCTTCCGACAAACCGGCAAACAGGTCCCGGGGATCCCGGTAGGTTCCCTCCTGGCAGCTTTTCAGCCACAAAAGAAAGATTTCCTGACGGCCCGGGGTGGTAAAGGCCTCGGTATGCACAATCCCTTCCTGCCCGGGCTGGGGCAGCACCCCGCTCAGCAGAGCCCGGAGCACATGGCGTTCCGCCTGCTCCGTAGGGCTGGTGACCTTGACCTTTTGCTGCAGCAGCCACTCCGGATTGTATTTCCGCTGTCCCTCCTGATGGGTCAGTTTCCGGTACTCGCTTTGGATCAGCCCTTCGTCAATGGTCAGGCGCCGGGCAAGGAGCCGGATCCGTTCTCCCGCCTCCACCTCGCTGCGGCACAGCCGGAAAAAGGGCAGCACCTTGGACACCGCTTCTGCCTTACCCCCCAGGGTTTCCAGGTCGCACTGGGCCAGGGTGGCTTCCACCTGATAATCCATGCCGGTTTGGGCATTTTCAATGAGCTTTGCAAAGGCGTCCCGGCCTTCCTTCCGGATAAATTCATCCGGGTCCTTTCCGTCGGTTACGTGCATCACCCGGCATTTTAGGCCTGCCTGGAGAGCCAGGGGAATGGCCCGAAGGGCCGCTTCCCGGCCAGCCCGGTCACTGTCGAAACAGAACACCACTTCAGGGGTAAGCCGCTTTAACAGTTCGGCCTGCTGCTGGGTAAAGGCCGTCCCCATGGAGGCCACCGCCCAGTCAATGCCGGCTGCGTGCAGGCTGATGGCATCCATATGGCCTTCCACCACCAGCGCCTGCTGCCGCTGCCGAATGGGAGACGCCGCCCGGTCCAGGCCAAACAGCAGCCTTCCCTTATGGAACCAGGCCGTTTCCCCAGTATTCATATATTTGGCCGGCGAGGCTTCTGCATTAAGAATCCGTCCGGTAAAGCCCACTACATGACCCCGGGGGTCCTTGATGGGAATCATGATTCTCTCCCGGAACTTGTCGTAGACGCCGGAACTGTGGCTTCTTGCCACCACCAGGCCCGCCTTCAGCAGCACAGCTTCCTTTACGCCCCGCTGCTCCAAAGCCTCATGGAGGGTGGAGAAGTCAGGCGGTGCCATGCCCAGTTCAAAGGAGGCAATTATGGCATCCCCAATGCCCCGGCCGGCCAGATAGGCCAGGCCCTGCTTGCCATATTGGGTATTGATCAGACAGGAATGGAAGAACTTGGCCGCCAGGGTGTTGGCGCTCAGCACTTCCTTGGTTTCCTGCTCCCGGGCAATTTCCCGGGCCGTCTTGGCCCGCTCCGGAATGGGAATCCCATACTTCTGGGCCAGTAATTTCAATGCCTCGGGAAACTCCACATGGTCCCGCTTCATCACAAAAGAAAATACGTCCCCGCCTGCTCCGCAGCCAAAGCAGTGAAACAGCCCCTTGGCCGGGTCCACGGTAAAGGACGGTGTTTTCTCCCCATGAAAAGGACAGCAGCCCCAATAGCGGCTGCCCTTGCGCTTCAAATTGACGGTTTCAGAAACAATGGATACCAAATCCGCTGCCTGCCGTACCTGCTCTTTGAAATTGGCGTATTTCTCTTTCATGTCATCCATGCAGTGTTCATCCTTTTTTCCACGATAATATATGTATTCGACAAAAAAAAAGGATTTCCTTCTTTTTACAAGGAAACCCTTTTTTCTGACATTTTCACTTTTCGTTGGCTTAATAGTCGTAGCCAAACCGCTTCCGCAGATATTCCAAAATCAGGCTGGCCGTTTCTTCAATAGCCCGGTTGGACACATTGATTACCATGCAGTGGAGCCGCTGCATAATGGCCCGGGCGTAGTCCAGTTCTTCCTGGATCCGGCGCAGGTCGGCATAATTGGCTCCGTCCGTTAGCCCCATGGCCTTGAGCCGTGCTATGCGGATTTCGTTGAGCTTATGGGGATCAATCAGAAGCCCGATAATCCGATTGGAGGGCACCTTGAACAGTTCCTCCGGCGGCGGAATCTCCGGCACCAGGGGCACGTTGGCTACCTTCAGCTGCTTGTTGGCCAGGTACATGGAAAGCGGCGTCTTGGACGTCCGGGATACCCCGATAATAACCAGGTCAGCCTTGGCCAAGCCCCAGGGATTTTTCCCATCATCGTACTTGATGGCAAATTCCACAGCGGCCACCCGTTTGAAATACTCGTGGTCCAAAGCGTGAATCAGCCCCGGCTGGTTCTTGGGCAGGAGGCCGGAGGTCTTTTCAATGGCCTTCAGCACCGGCCCCAGGATATCCACCACTTCCACATCCAGCTCCATAGCTTTTTGGGCAATGGCTTCCCGCATTTCCGGAGAAACCATGGTATAGCATACAATGGCATTCTGTTCCTTGGCTTCCGCCAGGATTTTCTCAATCTGTTCCGTGCTCTTGACGTAAGGAACCCGGATGATGTCAAACTTTTCCTGCACAAATTGGCTGGTGGTGGCGCGCACCACCGATTCTGACGTTTCTCCAATGGAGTCAGAAATTGCGTAGATAATCGGTGCCTTAGCTATGATAGTTGCCTCCCTTCCCCTCTGCCAGTTCTACCAGCAGACGGGTAAAATTTGTTTTGCTGACCCGGCCAATCAACTGCAGCCGCTTGGGGTCCTCTTCCACTTTCCGAACTACCGGCAAACAGTCGATTTCGTGGTCCATAAGCCGCCGGGCCGCCTGGGCCGCCGGTTCTTCCGGATCGGCACAAATCATTTTGCTCAGCGGGGTCATGACCATGGCAATGGGCATATGGCTTAGGTCGGAGCCTGCATTCAGGGCTGCCTTCAGCAAATCCTTCCGGGAAACCACCCCGTAAAGCAGCCCGTCCGGAGGCTCCACCACAAACACCGTGCCCACGTCTTCCAGAAACATGGTCAGCACCGCATCGTAAGCGCTTTTGTCGCTGCCGATAACAATGGGCACCGACTTGATATCCTCCACGGTAATGGAGGACAGTTCCTCCTGAAGCATACCCAGGGTGTTCTTTCCCGTATAGAAATACCCCACCCGGGGCCGGGCATCCAAAATGCCGCTCATGGTCAAAATGGCCAGATCGGACCGCAGGGCAGCCCTGCTCAGGCCCAGTTCCCGGGCAATGGTTTCCCCTGCCACCGGTCCAGTTTGTCGTACGATTTCTGCTATCTTCTTTTGCCGCTCACTAAGAGGCATGGGGGCTCATCTCCTTTTTCCGGCCCTGCCGTCTGGCTTTCTATTATAAAGCAAAGCAGGGGCCGCCGCAAATGCTTTTGCCCCTGTTCCGCTTTGACGGAAAGGTCTCAGCTTCCGTCCGCTGTATAGTCGTTGTTACCAGGCCAGTTCTTCCTCGTGGCGGTTCCGGCCCCGTCCCGTCAACTGGTCCAGAATCAAGCGCTGTTCCACCTGGGCCACCATTTTCTTGGTGAACTTCACCGTATCCGGGTTCACGGACATACTGTCAATGCCGCATTGTACCAGGAATTCGGCAAATTCCGGATATACGCTGGGAGCCTGGCCGCAGATGGAAACGGTCTTGCCGTCCTTGTGGGCCACTTCAATCAGGTGACGGACAGCCCGTTTTACTGCCAGGTTCCGTTCGTCAAACAGATGGGCAATGGTATCATTGTCACGGTCGCAGCCCAAGGTCAGCATGGTCAGGTCGTTGGAACCGATGGAGTAGCCGTCCACAAACCGGTTGAATTGGTCAGCCAGGATAATGTTGGCAGGGATTTCTGCCATCAGCCAAACCTTAAAGTCCGGCCCTCTGTGCAGCCCTTCTTCGGCCATGATTTCCACCACTTTTCGGGCTTCGTCCACGGTGCGGCAGAAAGGAATCATTACGTTCAGGTTCTTCAGGCCATATTCTTCCCGGACCTTCCGTACGGCAGCAATTTCCAGCCGGAAGGCGGCGGTGTACTTGGGATCATAGTAACGGGAAGCACCTCTCCAGCCCAGCAAGGCACTGGATTCATGGGGTTCAAATTCTTCGCCGCCTTTCAGATCCCGGTATTCGCTGGACTTAAAGTCGCTGAAGCGCAGGGTAACCGGCCGGGGAGCCATGGCAGCGCAGACCTTCCGGAAGCCTTCAGCCAAGGATTCCACCACTTTTTCCGGATGACCAGTTTTGATTAAATATAAGGGATGTTCATGAATGTAGGTGGTCCAAATGAATTCTTCCCGCATGAGGCCAATACCGTCGCAGGGCAGGGAAGCGTATTTTTCGGCCAAAGCCGGATCACCCAGGTTCATATAGATTTTGGTACCCGTTACCGGGAAGGTTTCCTGGGCCACCACCTGGGGCTGTACCGCAGCCGTAGTAGCCGCTGCCTTCTTCACTTGCAGGTTGCCGGCAAAGACCACCCCGTTGGAAGCGTCCACCGTAACTTCTTCCCCGGTTTTCAGCACTTCCGTGGCGGCCTGGCCCCGGCTCTTGGTACCTACAATACAGGGAATCCCTAGTTCCCGGCTGACAATGGAAGCGTGGCAGGTCATGCCGCCGCTGTCGGTCACAATGGCCTGGGCCTTTTTCATGGCCGGTACCCAGTCAGGCGCGGTCATTTCCGTTACCAGGATTTCCCCGTCCTTGAATTCATCAATATCCTTGGGGTCCGCAATCACATGGACCTTGCCGTAGCCCATACCCGGGCTGGAGGGCAGGCCTTTGACCAGAACCTTGGCGTTTTCCCCAGCGTTTTCTTCCTGCACGGCTTCCACCTTCTTTTGTTTGTTTCTCCGGGACCAGACCGTTTCCGGGCGAGCTTGGAGAATCCAGATCTTGCCGTCCCGTTCGTCAATGCCCCATTCCATATCCATATAGCAGCCGTAATGGGCTTCGATTTTCTTGGCGTACCCGGCCAGTTCCAAAATCTGGCTGTTGGTCAGGGTCTGCTTCTTCCGGTCCGCTTCCGGCACCGGCACTTCTTCACAGTCCCCACCCTTTTTGCGGATCAGCATTACGTCCTGTTCATTGACCGTAGCGGACAGGATTTTCATATCAGCTTTGGACACAATGTAGCTGTCGGGGGTAACGGTACCGCCCACTACGTATTCGCCCAGGCCATAGGCCCCTTCAATCATGATATTCTTGTCGTCCCCGTTGGCCACATTTACCGTAAACATTACGCCAGCAGCCTTGGAGAAGACCATCATTTGGATAACTGCGGACAGTGCCAGGGACAGATGGTCAAAGCCCTGTTTTTCCCGGTAGTACACAGCCCGGTCCGTAAAGCAGGAAGCGTAGCATTCCTTTACCTTGGCAGTCACCCGGTCGGCACCCTGGATGTTCAGGTAGGTATCCTGCTGGCCGGCAAAGCTGGCGTCAGGCAGGTCTTCTGCGGTCGCACTGGAACGCACGGCTACGTAGGGATCCTGTTCCCCCATTTTGTCCGCCAGTTCCTGATAGGCCTTGCGGATGGCTTCCTGTAAATCCTGGGGCATTTCCTGTTCCATAATGGCTGCCCGGACCTGGCCGCAGATACGGCTCAGCTGGTCGCTGTTTTCCACATCGGTGAGCCCAGCCAGCAGGGTGCGGATCTTTTCATCCAGCCCAGTGGATTTCATAAAATAGCGGTAGGCATAAGCCGTAGTTGCGAACCCATAGGGAACGGGTACATCCGTTTTGGAAGTCATTTCCCCCAAAGAAGAAGATTTGCCGCCGACAATGTCCACGTCTTTTCTTTCGAGCTGCTCAAACCACAACAGATATTCTTTAGATTTGTCCATTTTCTACTCCTTTACCCCACGCTATTGCGTTGTTTATCTTTAATATAGTGTATACTATATCACCATCATGCGTCATATTCAAGTAGTACCCGCCAAAAATACCGCAAGATTTCTTTGTACCTGTCCCAAAAACAGCAAAAAAATACCTGGCAGACTTTAGGTCTGTCAGGTAGGTTTCACAGGGTCAGCTGGTGCAGCGTTTGGCCGCCCAGTTCTTTCCAGATGGCAGTGCTGCCGTCCAGAAGCAGGTACCCCTGGGTGCTGCCGCCCTTGGGCAGGGACACGGACCCAGGATTCAGGTACAGGTTGTTCTGGCCAAAAGGTACCCAGGCCGGTACATGGGTATGGCCATGGAGCAGCACGTCCCCGGGCTGCAGGGGCGGCAAATGTTCCAGGTTATAGTGGTGGCCGTGGGTAGCAAAAATCAGACGGCCACCGGCTTCCAAAAGGGCATAGTCTGCCAAGATGGGAAAGTGCAGCACCAGCTGGTCCACTTCCGCGTCGCAATTGCCCCGGACGCAGAAAATATGCTGCCGGATGCCATTTAACAAATCAATGACCCGCTTGGGAGCATATTCCCTGGGCAGGTCATTCCGAGGGCCGTGGTACAGGATATCTCCCAGGAGCACCAGCCGGTCCGCCTGCTCCCGGGCAAAGTCCTGGAGCAGCCGGGCACAGTAATAGGCGGAGCCATGAATATCCGAAGCAATCAGGTATTTCATGAATTATTTTTTCACCGCCGTCAGTTCCGGTTTCTGGAAGGCTTTGCCCACCGTTTCCCAGGCTACCAGATAGGTGTGGTTGGCCGGATCGTAAACCAACGGCCGCAGCTTGGCCGGGTCAATCACCCCATCCGTCAGGACGCTTTCGTCAGCGCTGACGTTGACAATTTCCCCTACCAGCCGTTCGCTTTCCTCATCGTAGGACAGGACCTTGCATTCCAGGGCCATGGGCAGTTCCTGGAACAAGGGTGCGTTCACCAGGGTGGATTTTACCGGCGTCAAGCCAGCTTGGGCCACCTTGTCCGGCACCTTATTGCCAGAAACCACGCCTACATGATCGCAGGCCTTGAGCTGGGCTTCCACGGCAATACTTACCGTGAAGGCGCCTGTAGCCTTCAGATTGGCTACCGTCTTATGGGTCCGGGCCAGGCAGAAGGAAATCTCCTGGTCATTGCTGATACCGCCCCAGGCCGCATTCATGGCGTCAGGCGTGCCCTTTTCATCATAGGTGCCGATGATGTATACCGGCAGCGGATAGCTTAACGGTTTTGCTCCAAAACTTTTACGCATAAAACTCACTCTCCTTAACCTTTATATTATACCATTTCACAAGTGTTTCCTTAACAAAAAGAGAAAATAGGGAGCGCCCAAAAGGGACGTAATCACCCCTACCCGCACTTCCGTCCCCGGTACCACAAGCCGGCCCAGACTGTCACAGAAAGTAAGCAGCCCGGCCCCGCCCAGGGCGCTTAGGGGCAGGAGGAAACGGTGGTCGGGCCCCAGCTGCAGCCGCAGGATATGGGGCACCATAAGCCCGATAAAACCGATATTGCCCCCGGCGCATACGGCCAGCCCCAGCAGCAGGGAAACCACGGCCAAAAGACCATTGCGCCACCGGCCGGCATCCATGCCCACAGCCAGGGCTTGTTCCTCCCCCAGGCTAAGGACGTTTAGCTGCCGGCCCCACAGGCACAGCAGAAGCAGTACGGCAAAAAGAGGCGGCAAAATCCAGTGGACCTGCTGCCAGGTGCCGGAAGAAAGGCCCCCCAGGGTCCAGAAAAAATACTGGCGAAGCACCGGTTCAGGCGCAAAGGAAAGCAGGCCCGCCGTAAGGGCCCCGCAAAACAGGCTCACTGCCGCCCCAGCCAGCAGCAGCCGGACACTTTGGCCGCTGCCGCCCCGCCGGCCCAGAGCCCCCACGGTACCGGAAGCCAAAAGGGCTCCCAAAAACGCCCCCAGCGGGAGAAACAGATACTGTTTTTGGGGCAGTCCCAAAAGGAGTACCGCCACCGCCCCCAGGGCGCCGCCTCCAGACACCCCCAGCAGGCCGGGGTCCGCCAGGGGATTGCCGAAAATGCCCTGGAGCACCGCTCCGGACACGGCCAGGGCGCTGCCTGCCCCCAAGCCCAAAAGCAGCCGGGGAAGCCGCAGGTTCCATAACACATTTTCTTCCAGAGGGGTCAGCTTCCCCAAAAAGAAATGGACCGGAGATACCCCTACCAAGCCTGCAAAAAGCGAAAACAGACAGGCTGCCAGAAGCATAAGCAGCAGCAATAGTAAGCCTTTCTTCCGTTTCTGGTGCACGGCTGGCCTCCTTTCAGATACAAAAAAAGACGCCTTGGAAACCGATTCCACAGCGTCAATCTATATAACTATAAGTGAAGTTCTCAATTGCGGGAATTCCACGTGCTTTCGTGGTAGCGCCAACGAGAATTGAACTCGTGATTTCGCCTTGAGAGGGCGACGTCTTAGCCTCTTGACCATGGCGCCAGATAAAAAAATGGCTCCGGGACTAGGGCTCGAACCCAGACTAGAAGATCCAGAATCTCCTGTGCTACCATTACACCATCCCGGAGTAAATCTACCTCATCGGTAGTACTGTTATAGTATAGAGTTTTCCTGAAAAAAATGCAAGTACTTTTTACAACTTTTTTTCATTTTTTTCTCCGGTCAGTCCAAAAGCTTGATCGGGCGAAAATCCAAATAGTCCCCGGATACCAAATGGTACTGGATGCCATGGTAGTCCCCCAAATGGCTGTCGTGGAACTGTTCCTTCCCGTGGCAGTGGGAATACACCACCTGCTCCACCCCATTCTCCTCGGCCAGCTGGGTGAAGATGCTGTCCTGCTGAAGAATATTGGTGGGCGGATAATGAAGGAACATAATGAACTTGTGATACCCGGCCTTTTTGGCCGCCGCAAAAGAGATTTCCAACCGCCGGGCTTCCCGGACCACCAGTTTTTCTGCGTGCGCCGCCTTTTCCTGGTCCCAGCCCATAATCCGGCCGTACCGGTCCAAATAGAAGGGTCCTTCAAAGGTAAACCCCTTGGTCCCTACCAGGGCATAATCCCCGTAGGCATAAAAATTGTTTTGGAGGAAGGAAAGCCGGCCCTGGAACAGGGCATTGAGCTTTCCGGTTTTGGCCGTGTCCCAGAACATATCGTGGTTGCCCCGCAGCAGAATTTTCCGGCCGGGCAGGGCTTCAATAAAGGCCAGGTCCTTGGTGCACTGGTTCAGCTTGCGCCCCCAGGAATGATCCCCGGTCAGCACCAGGGTATCCTCCGGTTTAACCAATTCCCGGCAGTTCCGGGCAATTTTTTCTTCATGGTGCTTCCAGACCGGTCCCAAAGAATCCATGGATTTCCCTTTCACCTGAAAGGCCAAATGCAGATCTCCCAAGGCATACAGAGCCATTTTATTCTCCTTTCCCGAAAGCACCTAGGCGCTCCCGCCAGCAGCCGTTTATGATACTATTCGCCCTTTTATGCCAAATTCCTTTAGACAAAAGGGCCGCACCCCAGGAGGCAAAACCTGGCGTGCGGCACTGTATGTTTCTCTTGGGGAAAAGCTTCCGCTCATGGCATTGGCGCGTACTAATTACCCGATGAGATAACACCAAAGAGGAATGGTCACCATGGAAAGCAGGGTGGACAAAATCACCACCTGGGTGGCAAAGGGAGCATCGCTGTGGTACTGGGCAGCGAAGATAGCTGCTGTGGCCCCAGCCGGCATCCCGGTCATCATGACGCCCACCCCGGTACCCAGGGCATCCAGGCCTGCAACCCTGCAAATCAGCCAGGACAGGGCGGGCAGCACCCCCAGCCGCAGAAAGCTGAACAGGAAGCTGTCCCGGTTAAAAATGGACTTCAAAGGCACATCGGCCAGAATGGTCCCAATAATAAACATGGTCAGGGCGGCGTTGCAGTTTCCAATATAGCCCACCGTAAGCTGGAGAAAGCCTGGCAGCTGCCAGCCAGTCACCATGAGAAGCATGCCCAGGTAAATAGCCACCAGACAGGGATGGGTCAGGACTTTTTTCAGCACCTGCTTCCGGTCCGTGTGCTGACCGGCGATAAAGTAGGACGTACCCACGGACCACATGATGATCCGCATGGGAATCAGGTACACAGAGGCGTACAGCAGGCCCAGGGGGCCATAAACCCCTTCTGCTACCGGATTTCCCAAAAAGCCCCCATTGGACACAATGGTGCAGTACTGAAGCACCTTTTTCCGCTGGAGGGCAAAGCGGTTGTACAAGAACTGGTTCAGTACCAGATACAGCAGCTGCATCAAAAACCCAGCCAAAAGGATTTTTCCCGCCGTGGCCAGGACATCATCTCCCAGGGGCGCCAAACAGGACTTCAGAATATTAAAGGGAATCACCACATCCACGCACAGGGCAGTCAGGCTTTTGATGCCAGGAGCATCCAAAATGCCCCAGCGTTTCAGCCCCAGCCCCAATAGAATCATCAGAAACAGGGTAAGCTGCAAATTGGCCAGCCGCAGCAGTTCCATAGCCATTCCCTACTTTCTTCGCAAATTTATTGTAGCAGAAAAACATACCATTTCCTAACTGTATTTTTGCGTATATAATACAGGATATAACCTGTATTATAGGAGGCAGTCATGAACTTTACCCATATTCAGGATTTTCTCATCATATACCGGGAACGGAGTATCTCCCGGGCAGCGGAAAAGCTCCACGTAACCCAGCAGACCCTTAGCGGCCGGCTTGGGTACTTGGAAAAGGAACTGGGGACGCCCCTGTTTGTACGGCACGTGCCCCTGGAGCTTACCTATGGCGGGCGTGTGTTTCTGGGGTATGCCCGTTCCCTTCAGGAAACGTACGAAGCCCTCCAAAAGGAATTCCAGGACCTGACTGGCCAGGAAAAAGGCTGCCTGCGCCTGGGCATTGCCTATACCCGGGGGCGGATTCTCCTGCCGCCCATTCTTCAGGCCTTCCAGAAAAAATATCCCGCCGTGACGTTGGAGATTACAGAAGATACCAATGAAGCCTTGGTGAAAAGACTGCAAAAAGGAGAAACAGACCTGATTATCGCCCATCTGCCAGGAAGTATCCCCGGTCTTGCGGCACGGCCCTTTTACCAGGAAAAAGTTCTGCTGCTTCTGCCCAAATCGCTGCTGGCCAAAACCTATGGGGCGGAAGCGGTACAGCGGCTGACCCAGCTTGAACAGACCCAGGATCCCCGGCTGGTAAAAGAGTGCCCTTTTTTGCTGAATTATCCGGACGATATAGCCGCCTCACTGGCCCTGGCCTACCTGAACAAGCTGCGTTTTACCCCCAAGGTCCAGACCCAGTCCCACAACATGGAACTGCTGCTGGAGCTCTGCGTCCAAGGGGCCGGCTGCTGCTTCTGCCCGGACAATTTGGCCCGTGGCTTCCTGACCCCGGCCCAGCAGGACCAATTGTTTTTTATAGACCTGGGCCCCGCCCTTACCTGTTCCCTGGATTTTGTCTGGCAGGACCAGGCCTACCAATGGTCCATGCTGGAGCGGTTTAGGGAAACAGCTCAGGAAGTGTACCCTCCGCTACCCTAAAAAGAACCGCAGTATTTCCCCTGAAAAAGAGAAATACTGCGGTTTTGTCTTTGCTTTAGTGGTCGGACTTCAGCCCTGCCCCACACATGGTAATCAGGCAGTCCGGCGTAGGACCGTATTGCTTGCAGTAGGCTTCGTAGGCTGCCAGGTTCGCTGCGGTGGTATGCTCGCAGTAGATGCCCTGCCGGGCCAGTTTCTCCCGGGCAGGCAGGATTCCCGCCTCCGGAGCGGCCACAAAACGGATGTGGTATTTTTGGGCAGCCTGGAGGATTTCCTTCCCCCGCCGGGGCTGGCCAATGGCAATGCCCTCAGCCAGGGTAGGCTCCGGCACCAGCTGGACCGGTTCCTGGGCGCCGGTTTCCGCCGCCTTTAGCAGGGGGGCGCAGTTTTCGCTTTGGACGGCAATAATCTGGGGCATATGGGAAATGCAGCCGCTTTTCAGCAGATGTTCCAGCCCCCGGATTACCCCCAAAAACAAGGTGCCATTTCCCACGGGCACCACCAGGTTTTCCGGAATCCGGTGCAGCTGTTCATAGGTTTCGTAAATATAGGTTTTGGTGCCTTCGTAGAAGAAGGGATTGTACACATGGTTGGCATAGTACACCCCTTCCCGAGCCACCTTTTCCCGGCACACCTGGGCGCAGTGGTCCCGGGAGCCGGGCACCACGTTGACCTTGGCCCCATGGGCCTGAATCATGGTAATTTTCTTGGGAGACGTGCCTTCCGGGACAAAAATCTCGCAGGCAATACCGGCCCGGCCGCAATAGGCTGCCACCGCATTGCCGGCGTTGCCGCTGGAATCCTGAACCACCCGGTCCACTCCCAGAGCCTTGCAGTGGGCCACCAAAACGGCTGCGCCCCGGTCCTTAAAAGACAGGGTGGGCATGAAATAATCCATCTTCAGGAGAATGTCCTGGTTAAAGGGTACAATGGGGCTTAGCCCCTCTCCCAGGGTAATGCTCCGCCAGGTATCGTCCTCCAGGGCCATGAACTGATGGTACCGGAACTGGTTCCACTGTTCCCGGTCAATGGCTTCCAGAGAAAAATCCGGCAGCTCTGCTTCCAGCTCCCACAGCCCGCCGCAGTCACAGCAGGGTTTCAACGTAGTTATCGGTTCTCTTTTGCCGCAGGCCGTACATACAAATTCCATGTTTCTGCCTCCTTGGGATGCCCCATGATGCTTCTTGCCAAGCCAAAAGTCTGTTCTCTTACGTTATACGGAAAACCGGAAAATTTGTCAAATAAATAAGCTCCCGCTTTGGCTAAGCCAAAAACAGGAGCTAACTGGGACAGCTTATAAAGTTACGATTTCCCCATCTTCCGGCATCACATAATTGCTGACGCCCCGAGTAGCCAAACGGCCCCGCAGGGTGTGCCGAGTCAAGGAAGCATGGGCCACATTGTCCATATGGGTTACAAAAATTTTTGCCTTAGGAGCTGCTGCCCGGACACAGGCCACATCTTCATCGTTCATGATCAGGCGCCCACACTCCACCAGTTCAGCCGCACAGGCATTTACCGTCACCACCTGGGGCTGGAATTTTGCCAGGGTTTCCTGCACGCCGGAAAACCAAACCGTATCCCCGGTCACATATAGGGTCTTTTCCCCAGGTGCCTGGAATACTACCCCGCAGGAATTACCGCAGGGAACCACCGTCCCATGCCGGGCTGGGGTCTTGGTCAGGGTAACCCCTTGAAATTCGCTGCCCTCGGGCGTCAAAACCCGAACATCTTGGAAACCGGACCGGCGGAAAATCTCCTGGTCTTCTTGGTTTTGAACGAACACCGGAATTTCCTTATGCAGGCTTTTCCCTACCGTACCATCAGCCGCTACATCCACATGATCGGGGTGTACATGGGTCACAATATAGGCATCCACACCCTGGAGAATCTGCTCTACTGGTTCCGGCAGATTGTAGATGGGCATGGGCAGCTGTTCCTTCACCGGATCAGGCACAGAGAACGGATGACCTGGCAATTCGCCCAAGGTTCCCATTTCCCCCTTAGGCTGCAGCCAGGGATCCAGCAAAAAGGTCACTTTCCCGTAATGAATTTTATTGGCAGCGTTTCTGATCTGTTGAATTTTCAGCATGCGCATTTCCTCCTTTTCGTTTCTGTCTTTATTGTAGGTGGAAACACCCTCGAAAAAAAACAGAATTTTCTCTGCTTGCCGCAACCATTTAGATGCGGTACAATCAGCAAGAAGGGAGGTTTTCCCATGAATCAAAAACAACTGCGCTATTTTTGGGAAGTATACCAAACCTGTAATATCCAGCAGGCGGCAGACAAACTCCATATCAGCCGGCAGGGCGTCAGCAAAACCCTGCGCCAGCTGGAGCAGGAATTGGGACAGCCCTTATTTTTGCGTACAGCCCAGGGCCTGGAACCCACGGACTTTGCAGCAGGCCTGCTGCCCCATGCCCGAAGGCTGCTGGACGAATATGCCTATATTGAAGGCATGAACAGTCTGGCTGGCCAGAAACAAAATCTGGTTACGGTTTATGCCTTGGATCACGTGCTGGCCTATCTATCTGCTGACTTCTTGTTGGACTTCAAAAAAGCCTATCCGGCCATCATCCCCAGCCTGGTAGAGTGTACGGACGAAGCCGCCCTAAATGGCCTATTGACCCAGGATTGTGACCTGGCTCTGGTGACCGGTCCCTTGGATCCGTCCCAGTTTACAGCAGAACCCCTGTTTTTTTCCCGGTACTGCATCCAACTGCGCCGGGACCATCCCCTGGCTGCCCAAAAGGAAATCACTTTCCAGGACTTGGCAGGGCTGCCCCTCATCAGTAAAGGCCGGGCCTATCGCTGCTTCCGAGAGCATATGAACCGGGATATGCTGCTTCCAGGGCTTACGGTGAACATTCTGGCTGAAACCACGGACTCCACCGTGGTCCAAGACCTGATTCTGAAAGGGAATGGTATTAATTTATCTTATGATTACATTGCCTGCCTGCAATCCCACCCGGATATTGTGCTTCGCACCCTCTCGGTTCCCGAACAGGGTCAGGAAATTTACCTGGCAGCCCTGCGGAACGCCCTGCCGACCAAAGCAATTCGCCATTTTCGGGAGTTTTTGCTGGCTTGGATTCCCCAACAGGGAAAAGCAAAGATCACTTGGCCAAGAGAGTAAGATTTATTTTTTTTATAGTGACTTTTAAGAAAATTTGACAGAATTGAATTAATATTTGTGATTCTTGCCTCTACGGATTATAATAAAAAGGAATAAGTCCGTTGGAGCCCCCATTGACCAACGGTACAAACCAGGGAGGCATTATGAAACTACACCAATTGCAATATTTCCGCGAAGTCTGCCGACAGCACAGCATTACCAAAGCTGCCGAAGTGCTTCATATTTCCCAGCCCGCGGTGTCCGCATCCATCCGGGAACTGGAAGATGAATTTGGCCTGATGCTGTTCAACCGTTCCCGAAAGAATCTGATTCTCACCAAGGAAGGCTCCTACTTTCTCTTGGAAGTGGAAGATCTGCTGCGCAAGGCAGAACAGATTGGGGAGGATATGAACCGGCTGAAGAAGAAATCTACGGACATCCGGCTGGGTCTGCCGCCCATGATTGGAGCCCTGTCCGTTCCCCTTTTGGCGTCCTTTTCCAAGGAATATCCGGACATCCAGATTGAGCTCACTTCCAGCAGTTCCCTGAGCCTGCGCCGGGCCCTCCAGGAAGAACGCCTGGATGTGATTATCGTCAACGGAGCCGATCCGGACGGGGACAATCCGGAATGCATTCCCCTGCGCCGCAGCGAGATTGTCTACTGCGTGAATCCCCGGCATCCCTTTGCCCAGGAAAAGACGCTGCCGTTAGTGAAAACGGCCCTGGAGCCCTTGGTCGAAATCAAGGAAAGCTTCCATTTCCGGGAGCAGATTCTCCAGCAGTACCAGGAAGCAGGCTGTACCCCCCGGCTGCTGTGGACCACGGACCAGCTGTATACCAAGATTCAGATTATCAAATCCGGCATGGCCAATGGTTTCCTGTACCGGGAAATTGCCGAAAAAGAACCGGACCTGGTACCCATTTCCCTGGATCCCCCCATGCTCTACGATATTGAAATGATTTGGCGGAAGAACACCGCAGCCTATGACAGCGTCAATGCCTTCCTGACCTATGCCAAGGAGCATTTTTAAGGCTGGCTGGCCCCTAATTACGGTTATCACAAAAGCCCTGCAGCAACGCTGCAGGGCTTTCTCTATATAGGGAAAAGACCTTCTGCTGGGGTGGCAGAAGGTCTTTTCTGAAAGGAAGTTGTTTATGATGATTTGATGGGGAAGATGTAACAAGGAGGGGTGATCCCTGTTACGTGAATTAGTATACTGAAATACTATGGCAAAGCAAGGGCGAATCCTTGAAAAAAATGTGAATCTGACTGTTTAGTCAGCAAGGCCAAAGTACTCGTATACGGACTGGATTTGGCTTTGGGCATTTTCCGGACTGAGCCCGGCCCGCTCACTCATCAGCAGCAGGCCCTTTAGCTGGGTCTTCAGGAAAACATTGAACTTAGCCTTGTCCAGGGATAGATTATCCCCTTCCAGCTTATCCGACATACAATTCAGCATCACCAAGAGCTTCAGGGTTTCCCCTTCCTTTTCGGCCAGGTAGAACAGATAGGGGAAAGTGTCCCCCAACTGCCGCACAAAGGCCACTGCCTGGGGATTTTCCCACAGATAGGGGCCGCAGTCTGCCTGGAAGGACAGGGACCATTTGCCGCAGAACTTCCGGGCGTACTCCACCTGGCTGCCCACATAGGCCAGCAGCTCCCCATACCGGTCCGTGCCCTGAGGCGCCGCAAGCTCTGCCTGGGAAACCTGGAACCGGATAAACGGCTGCCGGTCCAAATATGCTTTCATTTGTGCTTCTTCCATTCTGCAACCCTCACTTTTCTTTAATCATAACCATCCATTGTCCCGGCAGTTTCACCTTTTTCCAAACTCCGGGCCAATCCACTTCTACCTTATTCTTGATTTTCTTGGTTTTGGTATCCACCAGCACCACAGCCTGGGACTTGTCCTTTACCTGGGAGAAGGTGGTCCAGGGCATGATGTTTTTGGCTGACCAGCTGCCTTCTTTGGGGGCAAAATCCGCTGCTTCGTCATCAGGAACCAGCATGACCATTTCCCGGCCAGTGTAGAAGACGCCGCTGGTAGGATAGCCGCCGCCCCGGACGTAGATGGGGACATTTTCCGGCACATATTGGCTGATAAATTGGGCGGAAGGCTTGCCGCTCACATCATACATCAGAGGTTTAGCCAACAGTTCCAAAATGCAGCAGTGGAACACGATGGTCAGCATGATGACCGTGGTCCAAACTTCCTGATTGCTCTTGCCACGGTATTTATGAACGCCCAGCACCACCATGCAGGCACAGTAGATCAGCATGAAGAAAAATACGTTCCGGCTGCCCGGCACCACGCCTGGAGCCAGCTTGGGCAGCTGATAGGCGGCCACGGACAGGGCTCCGTAAAACAACACGTTGCCCAGGAGCATCCATTTCATGGTCAGGCTTCTGCCCTTTTTCACGATGTAGGAACCTGTAAGCAGGCACAGGGGCAGCAGCAAAGGATAGGTATAGGTAATGTACTTGGTGGCCATGCATTGGAAGAACACAAAAATGGTCACCATCCAGATGAGCAGGAAGCCTTCCTTGGCGGCTGGCTTCACCCAATGGCCCTGTTTGCGCAGCAGGTTCCACAGCATGCCGGGCACAAAGCCCACCCAGGCATAGGCGTTCAAAAGGTTCACTGCCGTATAGTAATAAATCACATTATCCCGGGGATGTTCCGACACAGTGGCCCGCAAAAAGTTATGGGTACCAATGAAACTGGCCAGAAAATCTGGATGATAATGGATCATGGCCACATACCAGGGAGCGGTTACCAATAGAAACAGCAAAATGCCAGAAGGCAGCTTGGCCCGCTGGAGGCATTTGGCATCTCGCCGCCACAGCAGGAACAGCACAATAATCAGCCCCGGCATCAAAAAGCCGATGGGGCCTTTGGTCAAGGTTGCCAGCCCAGCGAGCAGGTAGGTGCCGTAGTAATAACTTTTTTCCTTGGTGCTGTAGCCCAGGTAGAAGAACACCAGCGCCCCGTTCAAAAACAGGAACAGCATGCCATCGGTAAGGACGGACTTGGAAATGGTAAAGAATTCCAAAGTCATCATCAGAAGCAGCCCGCTCATAAAGGCGGTTTCTTCTGAATACAGCTTTTTCCCGGCCCAAACCGTCAGTCCTAGGCCTCCCAAGCCAAACAGGGATGGGAAAAACCGGGCGCCGAACTCGCTGAACCCGAAAATCTTAAAGCCCAGGGCAATCATCCAGTAGGAAAAAACCGGTTTGTCGAACCAGTACCGGCCGTAAATCTGAGGAGAAAGATAATCCCCGCTGAGCACCATTTCCTTGGCCGTCAGGGCATAATTTCCTTCAACGCTGTCCGTTAAAGGCAGGGAGCCATTGAGAAAGAAAAGCAGAAAAATGGCCGCTGCCCAAAAACAGATCCAGTATTTTTTTTTCATCAGGTTAGTACCTCCAAATCATAACTGCTGTACAATATCATACCTTACCATATTCAACGGGGAATGACAATGAAAACTCCGGTGAATAATAGGCAAATTGCCTTCTTGCGCCCCTGGGCATAAAAAAAAGCCCTTGTAGAACAAGGGCCAAATGAGGGGCATCTTTAACTTACGAGTGCATTATACCACCTTTGTATACAATGTGCAATATGTTTTCTGTTTTTTCTTTTTATTCTCTTATTTCTCATAGTCCCGGCCCAGATAGATGATCATATCCCCTGTTGCCGGACTGACGGAGCCCCGCAGCAGCTGGTAGGCAAAAGGCAGGCTCTGGGCCCGGCTGGCCGCCAGGGAGCTGGACGCATTGATCAGCACCTGGGTGTGGTCCACGGGGCTGCCCGTACTGGTGCTCACCACCGTAAAACCGGCGCTGCGCACCTCTTCAGCGGCCCGTTCCCCATTCTGGGGCTTCTCGCTGCAATTGACAATGGATACCCGCAGGGGCTGCCGTACCGGCTGGGGCGGCATACCCACCGGTTCCTGGGGCTTGTCATTTTCCGTACTAGGGGAAACCGCAGGGGTTTCCTTGCTTTCCTGTTCCATTTTCCTTGTCCGTTCCACCGCCTGTTTCATGGCTTCCGTCTTGATTGGCAGCTGCTGCTTCCCATCAGCCCCAGCAGCTGCGCTGTTGGTACCCAGCAATTCGTCATATTCCCGCTTGGCGGCAAGAGCCTTTTGGCGGTAGGTCTCCGTGGCCTGGACCCCGGACAGCAGAGCCAGCTGCTGCCGCAGGGCTGTCATATTGGGAATCCAGTAGCTGATATCATCCAGGTAGGCCGGACTCCCCTGGACCATGGCCGTTTCCAGCCGGGAGGTACCCGACACGTTCTTGGTAAAGGTTACCAGGAGGGACAGCAGATCCCCGGCGGACAGATCCGTTTCCACACTTTTGTACAGGGCTTGGGCAATTTCCGGAGCCTTGGTCACCAGATTGGTGCCCCGCAGCTTGGCAAAAATGGCCTGCATAAACTTCTGCTGCCGGCGTACCCGGCCAATATCCCCTTCCTCGTCCCGGTAACGCACGTATTGGATAGCTGTGGTACCATCCATATGCTGGCGGCCGGGCTGGAGGTTAATCACCAGCCCGCCGTTGTCATCGTAGGGGTCCTGGTACTGCATGGGCTTTTCCACATCAATATCCACTCCGCCAATGGCATTGACCAGGTCCACAAAGCCCCGAAAATCCACCAAAAGATAGTTGTTGATGGGAATACCCAAAAAGCCTTCCAGGGTTTTCTGGCTCAGGGCGTGCCCGCCAAAGGCATAGGCATGGTTGACCTTGTCCCAGCCATGACCGGGAATTTTCACCAGGGTATCCCGGGGCACGGAAAGCAGGGAAATCCGGTTTTTCTGGGTGTCCAGCATGGCCACAAACAGGGTATCGGAACGACCCACATCATCGATCCGCCGATCCACCCCCAGCACCATAATATTCCGTTTGCCCTGATACATGGGAACCTGCTCCTTTTTCACCGCTGGGGGCGTCAAGGCATAAATCAGGCCGGCCGCTGCCAAAACAATGGCGGCAAGAAGGGCTGCCAGGCCTTTATATTGGGTAAGTCTTGTGAACATGGAAGCTTCCTCCAAGCATAAATTCTGGTTCCATTATACCCTATTTTTCAGCCCCCGCACAATTGCCCAGGCGCGCAAAAGGCCCTGGGGCCGGCTGCCGCCAGCTTCCAGGGCCCAGCCTAGGCATTTTCCAGGGCTTCCACCATACGCTTCACATACTCCCGCACAGGCGGCACCGCAGCCTTCCCATACTGGGCGCACAGCTTCACAATGGCACTGCCCACAATGGCTCCATCGCTGATGCCTGCCAATTCCCGGGCCTGCTCCGGTGTAGAGATGCCAAAGCCCACGGCCACCGGCTTGTCCGTCACCTGCCGGATCTGTTCTACAATAGGCGCCAGATTGGTGGTAATTTCCTGGCGCACCCCGGTAACCCCCAAAGAGGAAACCAGGTAGATGTACCCCTGGGCAGCTTGGGCAATTTCTTTCACCCGCTGGTGGGAGGTGGGGGCAATCAGGGAAATCAATTCCACCCCGTACTGGGCAGCTACCGGTCCAAAGGTCTCCCGTTCTTCAAAGGGCACGTCGGGAATGATTACCCCGTCCACCCCGCAGTCCCGGCAGTCCTGGAAGAATTTCTCAGCTCCATAGGTAAATACCGGATTGGCGTAGGTCAGGAAAACCAGGGGAATCTGGGTGTGCTTGCGGACCTTGGCTACCAGTTCAAAAAGGTCCCGGGTTTTGACCCCACTGGCCAGGGCCCGGTTATCCGCTTCCTGGATTACCGGCCCTTCCGCCGTAGGATCGGAAAAGGGAATGCCCAGCTCAATAATGCCGGCCCCCGCTTCTTCCATGGCGTAAATCAATTGTTCCGTGGTATCTAAATCCGGATCCCCTGCGGTCACAAAGGGAATAAATACTTTTTTCTGTTTGGCAAATGCAGCGGTAATTCTACTCATGAAGGTCAACCCCCTTATATCTGGCAATGGCAGCCACATCCTTGTCTCCCCGGCCGGAAAGGTTCACCACCAGGAGTTTTTCCTTGGGAAGGGTGGGTGCCAGTTTCATGGCATAGGCAACGGCGTGGGCACTTTCGATGGCCGGAATGATGCCCTCGGTCCGGGACAGGTACTCAAAAGCCTCCACCGCTTCATCGTCGGTGATAGATACGTACTGGGCCCGGCCCTTGTCGTACAGGTCCGCATGCTCCGGTCCAATGCCCGGATAATCCAGGCCGGCAGAAATGGAGTACACCGGGGCAATCTGCCCATCCTGGTCCTGAAGAAAATAGGATTCCATGCCGTGGAAGATACCGGGTTTGCCCCGGGCTATGGTAGCGGCGGTTTCTGCCGTATTCACGCCCCGGCCGGCCGCTTCCACCCCGATAAGCTGTACCTGGGTATCCGGAATGAAATCATAGAACAGGCCCATGGCATTACTGCCACCGCCTACACAGGCCATAAGAATATCCGGCAGCCGGCCTTCCTTTTCCAGCATCTGGGCCTTTACTTCTTCTCCGATGACCTTTTGGAAATCCCGGACCATGGCCGGGTAAGGGTGGGGGCCCATAACAGAGCCCAGCACGTAGAAGGTATCCTCTACCCGTGCGCTCCATTCCCGCATGGCCTCGCTGACTGCATCCTTCAGGGTGCCGGTGCCCGTAGTTACAGGCACCACCTTGGCGCCCAAAAGCTCCATTCGGTAAACATTCAGGGCCTGGCGGATAGTATCTTCCTTGCCCATGTATACCACACATTCCATGCCCATCAGGGCAGCCACCGTAGCAGCTGCCACCCCGTGCTGGCCGGCCCCAGTTTCTGCAATGATCCGTTTTTTGCCCATTTTCTTAGCCAGAAGGCACTGGCCCAGCACATTGTTGATTTTGTGGGCCCCAGTATGGTTCAAATCTTCCCGTTTCAGGTAAATGGTGGCGCCCCCCAGATCCTGGCTCATTTTCTCTGCCTTGTACAGCAGGCTGGGCCGATTGGCGTAGTCATGGTACAAGGTTTGGAGTTCTGCCAAAAATTCCGGGTCGTTCTTATATTGTTCGTAAGCCCGTTCCAGTTCCTGGACTGCATTCATCAGGGTTTCCGGTACGTATTGGCCGCCGTGCCGGCCGTATCTTCCTTTACTCATTTGAATTCCTCTTTTCTAACCGCATCCACAAAGGACCGGATTTTTTCTAAATTTTTCTTTCCGTCTATTTCTACGCCGCTGCTGGTATCCACGCCCCAGGGGTGGAATTGGGCAATGGCCTCTCCCACATTGGCGGGGGTAAGGCCTCCGGCCAGGAAAAAGGGCCGGGGCAGGCTAAGCTTTTCCAGCAGGCCCGGAGCAATGGTCTTGCCCAGACCGCCATAGCCTTCGGGACTGTAGGCATCCAGCAGAAAATAATCACAGGGATAGGCATCTGCATGCGCCAGGCTTTCGGGGCCCTTTACCCGCAGCACCTTGATAATGGGTACCTGTACCCGCTTTCTCAGAGCCCGGCAGTAGTCCGGGGATTCCTCCCCGTGAAGCTGCACCCCTTGGATAATGCCTTGCTGCACCAGGGCGGCAACCCTTTCCAGGGGCTCCTGTACAAAGACGCCCACTGCCGGAATTTGGGGGTCCAGGGCCTGCCGCAATTGGCGGGCCTGCTCTGAGGTTACCTGCCTGCGGCCCGGGGCAAAGACAAAGCCTGCATAGTCCGGCCGGCAGGCATTCACCATTTGGATAGCTTCCAGGGTACGAAGTCCGCAAAGCTTACACCGGGTCATCTTGTTCTCCTTTTAATTGCCTCAGGGTCCTTCCTGGATTCCCGCTGCGCATCAGCAGCTCCCCTACCAGGACGGCGCTGACCCCGGCCTGTTCCAGTTCCCTGGTCTGAGCCCTTCCTGTAATACCGCTTTCCGCCACAAAGGGCAGTTCCCGGGGAGCCAGCTTCCGCAGCTGGAGGCTGTTGCGTACATTTACCGTGAAATTCTTCAGGTTCCTATTGTTAACGCCCAAAATCCGGGCGCCGGACCCCAGGGCCCGTTCCAGCTCTTTTGCATCGTGGACTTCCACCAGGGCATCTAACCCTAAGTGCTCCGCCAGCTGGCGAAATTCCCGCAGTTCCTCCTCCCCCAGCAGCGCCGCAATAAGCAGCACTGCATCGGCTCCCAGGCATTTGGCCTGGAGGATCTGGTAGGGATCCACCGTGAAATCTTTCCGCAGCAGGGGCAGCTGAACCACCTGCCGGATTTCTTTCAGGTACTGGTCGCTGCCCAGAAACCGGGTCGGTTCCGTCAGCACCGATATGGCTGCCGCACCGGCTTTTTCGTAGGTCCGGGCAATTTCCAGGTAGGGAAAGTTTGGGGCAATCAAGCCCTTGGAAGGGGAAGCCTTTTTCACTTCCGCAATGATCTGCAGGCCCGGCTGGGTAAGTGCCCGGTAAAAGCAGCCGGCCCGTTCCCGGCCCAGGGCTTCGGCCCTGGCCAGGAGTTTTGCTTCGCTTTCTTTTTGGCGCTCTGCGGCCACTCGCTGCCGGGCGGCCTGTGCCAGCTGGTCCAAAATCATGCCTGGGTCAGCTCCACAAAGCGCTGCAGCTTGGCCAGGGCCTTGCCGCTGTCAATGATATCCGCCGCTTCCGCAAGGCAGTCCCGGAGCACCTTTTGCCCTTTGCCCAGGTAAATGCACAGGGCGGAGTTTAACAGCACCGCATCCCGTTTTGGACCCCGGTCCCGGCCGCTTAAAATATCCAGGGTCAGCTGGGCATTTTCTGCTGGGCTGCCGCCCACCAGGTCTTCCTTTTGGCAGCGTTTCAATCCCAACTGGGCCGGATCCAGAAAGAAGCTGTTCATGCGGCCGTCAATGAGCTCACAAAGGGTGGAGGAAGTAGTCAGGGTGGCCTCGTCCAGGCCGTCATGACCATGGACCACCATGGCTCGTTTCACTCCCAGATTGGCCAGCACCTTGGCCATAGGTTCCACCAGGTTTTCGTCGTAAACGCCCAGCAGCTGCATGGTAGCACCAGCCGGGTTGGTCAAGGGCCCAATGATGTTGAACAGGGTCCGCAGCCCCAGCTGCTTGCGCACCGGGCCGGCGTATTTCATGGAAGAATGGTACAGGGGCGCAAACAGGAAGCAGAAGCCCAGCTCCTGCAAAATTGCTTCGCTCCGCTGTCGGGGCACGTCCAACCGGGCGCCCAGGGCTTCCAGGCAATCTGCGGCACCGCATTTGCTGGACACACTGCGGTTCCCATGCTTGGCTACGGGCACCCCGGCAGAGGCAATCACAAAGGCGCTGGTGGTGGAGATGTTGAAGGTATTGGCCCGGTCGCCGCCGGTCCCAACAATATCCAGCACATCCTGTTGGGGCTCCAGCCGTTGGCATTTATCCCGAAGCACCAGGGCACAGGCGGTAATTTCCTCCACCGTTTCCCCCTTCATCCGCATGGCGGTAATGAAGCTGGCAATTTGGGCATCCGTAGCCTGGCCGCTCATAATGGTATCCATAACGCCCCGGGTCTCCTCAAGGCTCAAATCATAGCCATCTGCTGCTTTCAGCAGGGCATTCTGTATTTCCAGCATGTCATTTCCCTCCTTCAATCTGTAAGAAATTCTGGATGATCTGCTTGCCGTCCGGGGTCAGAATGGATTCCGGATGGAACTGCAAACCATACAAATTGTAATCCCGATGCTTCAGCCCCATGATTTCTCCCTGGTCCGTTTCCGCAATTACCAGGAGTTCGTCCGGCAGGGTGGCTTTTTCCACTAGGAGCGAATGGTACCGGGCTGCCGGAATAATAGGTGCCAGCCCCTGGAACAGGGCGGAACCATTGGCAATGTGTACCTGGCTCTGCTTGCCGTGGACCAGCTGGGGTGCCCGAATCACCCGGCCGCCGAAGACTTCTCCCAAGGCTTGGTGCCCCAGGCAGACCCCCAGGATGGGCAGTTCCCCTTTCAGCTCCCGCAGCGCCTCTTCGCAGATACCGGCATCCTCCGGCCGCCCCGGACCCGGGGACAAAATCAGGTGGGTGGGGGCCATTTGGCGGATATCCGCCACAGTCAGGGCATCGTTGCGCACCACTTTTACGTCCGGCTGCAAGGTTCCCACCAATTGGTACAGGTTATAGGTAAAACTATCGTAATTGTCAATCAGTAAAATCATGATTTATTCCTCCGCTGCTGCTTCCAGGGCTGCCCGAATGGCCGCCGACTTGTTCACCGTTTCGGCAAATTCATTTTCCACCTGGGAATCCGCCACAATACCGCCGCCGGCTTGGAAGTACACCCGGCCGCCGTATTTCAGGGCTGTGCGAATGGTAATGCAGATATCCATGTTCCCGGCAAAGTCCAGGTACCCCATGCCGCCTCCGTAGGGGCCCCGCCGCTCCGGTTCCAATGCATCGATGATTTCACAGGCCCTGACCTTGGGCGCTCCGGACAGGGTACCTGCCGGAAAGGCAGCACACAGGGTGTCCACGCAATCCTTGTCCGCCCGGAGGGTTCCCGTTACCTTGCTGGTAAGGTGCATCACATGGGAGAACTTCTTCACCAGCAGGTAATCCGACACCTGGACAGAACCGAATTCCGCCGTTTTGCCCACATCATTCCGGGCCAGGTCCACCAGCATATTGTGCTCGCTGAGCTCTTTGGGATCCTGAAGCAGGTCCTGCTCCAGGGCCTTGTCCTCAGCCTCCGTACGGCCCCTTTTCCGGGTCCCGGCAATGGGCATGGAGGTAATGGTCCGGCCCTTGACCTGAATCAGGGTTTCCGGAGAAGAACCCGCCAGTTCCACTTCCCCGGTGCTGAGCAGCACCATGTACTGGGAAGGATTGGTGGTCCGGAGAATCCGGTACATAGAAAACAGATCCTGGTCGTAGTCTGCGGAAAACCGCTGGGAGTATACCGCCTGGAAAATATCGCCGCAGCGGATATGTTCCTTGATGGTTTCCACATTGCGCCGGTAGGTTTCCTTGCTTTGGTTGCTGGTAATGGGTCCCAGCACCGCTTTCTCAAGCTGGGGCGGTACCACCGGCTGCCGGGTCAAGGCTTCCAGCTTGTCCAATTCTACCTGTGCTTTCTGGTAATTATCTGCCAGGTGGTCAGTTTTAATGGTTACTGCTAAGTACAGTTTTTGTTTGAAACTATCAAAGGCGATGATTTTGTCAAAAAGCATCAGGTCAAAATCTGGGAAGGGTGTGGCCTTTTTCGGATCGAAATGCAGACTGGGTTCACAGTACTGGATAAAATCATAGGAGAAGTATCCCACCAGGCCTCCGGTAAAGGGCGGCAGGTCCGGCAGGGAAGGAATGGCGTATTCCTTCAGCAGCCGGCGGAGTGCCGTCAGGGGATCCTCCGCAAGGGTTTCCACCTGCCCGTTCTCCCCTTCCAGCTGGGCTTTTCCAGCCTTGGCAGTCAGCCGCAGCCGGGGATCACAGCCAATGAAGGAATACCGGCCGGAAGGGTCCTCCTTCTCCAGACTCTCCAACAGAAAGTACCGATTCCGGTCCCTGCGCAGCAGGCTCACCAGCCCAATAGGGGTCAGGGTATCTGCCAGGATTTCCCGTACCACCGGCACCGCCGGATAATTTTTTGCGCTATGTTGTAATTCTTCCAAAGTTTGTTGTTTCATAATGCTCCTCCTCACATGAAAAAACGGATATCCCGTTGGTCAATCCGCCTGGATATCCGTGAAGCCGCAAAGTAAAGTAACAAAAAACACCTGTCCTTCTACAAGGACAGGTGTTATAACCTGCGGTACCACCCCGTATTACAATGCTTTCACATTGTACGCTCAGCAGAATGCCAACACATTCCTCACCAATAACGCAGGTGCTGCGTCGCGGGATACTTTCTTTCGATTTCATCGCGCCCTCAGTGGTCCATTTGCCAGTCTGCCGCTATCCGGTTTCCAGCACCCCGGACTCTCTGTAAGCACATCCTCTGACGTTATCTCCACTTCAATGGTTTCAGTAGTCATTTGAAATTGTGCCCTTAGGATACCACCCTGAGTCCAGGGCTGTCAACAAAAATTCTAAAAAACTTTTTATGCTAAAGGAAATTGTAACATTGAAACAAAACCACCCCATTTTTCTATGGAGTGGTTTTATAAATTTCTTTATTTTTGAGTATTACGCTTTCTAAGCTGCTTTCCGGCCTTACAGCTTCCAGATAAAGGCAGCCAGCTGCTTCAGACCCGGCGCCAGGCTGGTCATATCCAGTTCCTCATGGACCGTATGGAGGCCAGTACCCTTGCTGATGCCAAAAGCCATGGCCGGAATGTGCCGGCTCAGGGGAATGTTGGCATCGGTACTGCCGCAGTCAAAATGGGTGGACAGCCCCTCCCGCTTCCGAATAGCCTGAATCCGGTCATAAATCTCGTTCTCCAAAGCGCCCTCGCTGCAGGGCCGTTCTCCCAAAAGCAGGGTTTCAATCTGCACGTCTTCCCGTCTATGCTGGTCCAGGATGGCCTGGAAGGCCGCATCCAGCTTCAACAGTTCCGTATGGGAAACCGAACGCATATCCACCGTGAATTCCACTTCTTCTGCAATGGAATTTACCGTGGTTCCGCCCTGAATGGTGCCCACATTGTAGGTGGTCTTGGGGTCCTTGGGTACCGTCAGCTGGTAAAATTCCTGGATGATGGCGGACGCCTCTGCAATGGCGTTGGCATTGCCAAACGCCCCGAAGCTGTGCCCTCCGGGGGTCACCACATGAACCGCATAACGCCGGGATCCTACCGCCAGGTTGACGAACCGGTCATTAAACCCATCCACTGCCAGGAAATAGGTGAGCCGATCCCCCCAGGTATCCGTCAGATAGCGGCTGCCCTTCAGGTTGCCCAGTCCCTCTTCCCCAGTATTAAAAGCAAAAATGGCCGGGGTGTGGAGCTTCATGGTATGCATCATTTTGATGAGAAACAGCAGGGCAGCCACGTCGGAGCTGTTATCCCCGCAGGAAGGGGCCTTCATCACATGGCCGGCGATTTCCGGCACAATGTGGGTAACCCCTGCGAACACCGTATCCATGTGGGCCGTATACAGGGGAAACTTCTCTGCCCCGTCAATATGGCAGGGATACACCACATTTCCTGCTTCGTCAATGTAGGAACCTTCTGCCCCCAGGGCTTTCAGCTGTTCCAGAATCCATTGGGCTTTTTTCCCTTCCTCCCCGGTGGGAGACGGCAGGGACGTTACATCGTATAACAACTGGATATAATCCGCCATATTATGGTCAATATAATCGTTGACCAGTTTCCGCAATACTTCGTTCATGCTGCACCTCCATTTGGCATTGTCTTTTTGATTATACCATACTCCGCCCAGGTACCCTAGCTAAGATTCTCCCGAAACAGGTGGGCCGCCAAAGCCAAAGTCAGAATGGCCACAATCACCATGGGCACAAAATCAAAAGCAATAGTGGAAAGCCCCGCCCCCTCAAAATAGATCCGCCGCATGGCATCCAGGGCAAAACGCAGGGGATCCACGTAGGTCAGCAGCTGGAGAAATTGGGGCATATTCCGCACCGGAGTAGCTACCCCGGACAGTAAGGCATTGGGAATCAGGTACACATAGGTATAGACCTGGACCTGCTGCATACTGGAGCAGACCGAGGAAATACTAAGGCCAATCCCGGTGGAACTGAGAAAATACACCAGCAGAACCAGGTACAAGGTAGGATAAGAGCCGGCAAAAGGCACCCGGAACCAAAACAGGTCAATCAGCAGCAGAATGGTGGCCTGCATCAGACCCACCACCACAGGAGGAAATGCCTTGCCAATCAGCAGTACCAAAGGCGATGCCGGGGTAACCAGCAGCTGCTCAAAGGTTCCCTCCTCCCGTTCCCGGGCTACGGACATACCGGACAATAAAATAACCTGGGCAAAGCTCATGAGCCCCATAATGCCCGGTGCAAAGTACCAGCGGGTGGACTGGTTGGGGTTAAACCAGGTTCTGGGTTCCAGGGTAACCGGCAGGGGCTGCCCCGTCCGGGCGCTGGCCCAGCTGGCCACCACCCGGCCCGTATAAGCGGACGCCAGGCTGGCCGTCATGGTATTGCGGCCGTCGGTAATCAGCTGGAGCCTGGCCTTCTCTCCCCGCTCCAGCCTTTGGGTAAAATCTTGGGGAATAGCCAGCACCATCATGGCCTGTTCCGTATCCATAATAGCCGCAATCTGGGAAGCGTTTTGGAGGGTGGCTGCCCGGTGGAAAAAGCCCGTGCCGTCCAGCCTTGCCAAAAGGGAGGCAGAGGCTTCCGAATGGCTCTGGTCCAATACCCCGTAGGAAATATAGGTTACATTGAAGGTGGCGGCGTAGCCAAAAAGGATTCCCGTAAAAATCACCGGAATCACCAAAATCCGCCGGAAGGCTTTGTCCTTCATAATGGCCAGAAATTCCTTGCGGCAGATGCACTTTACCTGATACCAGAAAAGTTTCCAGCCCGTCATCATTCCACCTTCTTTCGGATGATATGGAAGGCCAGTTCCGTAAACAGAATGGCAAAAAACACCAAGATGGCCCCCTGCTTCCAGATTACCGGCCAGATATTTCCGGCCAAAAACAGGGTTTTCAATACCGTCAGGTAATGGCTGAAGGGCAGGATTTCCCCGGACAGCTGTACCACCAGGGGAGTGCTGCGCAGGTCAAACAGAAAGCCCGACACCATAATGCTGGGCAGAAAGCTTACCAACATGGCCACCTGGGTAGCCATGAACTGCCCCTTGGTCACTACGGAAATCAGGATTCCCGCCCCCAGGGCAGCCAACAGATACAAGATGGTTACCAAAAGAATCAGGGCCAGGGAGCCCACCAGGGGCACCTGGAATAAATACCGGGACAATACCAGACAGATCAATACCCCCAGCATGGCAATGCAGAAATACGGAATAATTTTGGCTACAATCAGCTCTCCCTTCCGCACCGGAGTTACAAACAGGGATTCAAAGGTGCCCCGCTCATACTCCCGGGCCATTACCCCGGCGGTAAGCAGCACCCCTACCAGCGTCACAATCATCAGGATCAGCCCCGGCACAAAAACCCAGGTACTGGCATGGGCATCGTTGAACCACAGCCGGCTTTCCAGGGTAACTCCGCCCAGCCCCTGAGCCGCCAGATACTCCCCCGTCCACTGGCTGACTCCTGCCTCCACATAGGATTGCAGGGTCATGGCAGTAGTGGTATCCACCCCATATAAAATCAGCTGGAGCCGGGCATTGTTCTGGTGCAGCTGCCGGCTGAAATCCGGAGGGACCCGGAGAATGGCGTCCACCTTTCGGGTTTCAAAAGCCTGGACAGCCTGGTAGATATCCGTCATATACACCGGCTTAAAATATTCCGACCCATCCACAAAATTCACCATCTGCCGGGCTTCCGGGGCATTATCCTCCAGCACCACCGCAATGGGCGCATTCTTTACGTCCAGGCTGATGCCAAAGCCGATGACCAGAATCAGGATAATGGGCAGCAAAATTCCCATCATCAGACTGCTCTTGTCCCGGCCCACTTCCAAAAATTCTTTATGGGTCAGAGCCCGCATCCGGCGCAGCCGGTCATTGATGGTGTCCTGCATGGTTCTCCTCCCCCTTTGCTGCCCGTGCCCGGTGGACAATATCGATAAACAGCTCATCCATATTTCCCCGGGGTTTGTGGAGCTGCTGCCGGATTTCTTCTGCCGAGCCTACAATCAGCATTTCGCCCCGGTCCTGAATCATGATCCGGTCACAGTACTCCGCTTCTTCCATAAAATGGGTGGTAACAATAATGGTGGTCCCCTTCATGGCCAAATCCGTAATCTGCCGCCAGAACAGCCGCCGGGCCAGGGGATCGATGCCGCTGGTGGGCTCATCCAGGAACAGGATTTCCGGCTCCTGGAGCAGGGCGCAGGCCATGGAAAGGCGCTGCTTATAGCCGCCGGGCAGGTCCCCGGCATTTTTGTCCTGCATTCCCTCCAAACGGAATTCTTCCAAGATAAGTTTGATGCGCTCCTTTAATTTTTTGGGTGGTATTCCGTAAATTCCTCCGAAAAACTGTAGATTATCCAAGACGCTCAGCTTGCTGTACAAGGAGAATTTCTGGGCCACGTAGCCTATTTTGGCCCTGGCCTGGGTTCTGGCCGTCCGCAGGTTCTCCCCAGCCACGCTGAGCACCCCTTCCGTAGCCGGCAAAAGGCCGCAGAGCATCCGGAAGGTGGTGGTTTTCCCTGCGCCGTTAGGGCCCAAAAGGCCAAATACCTCCCCCCGATGCACCTGGAAGGAAGTATGGGAAACGGCGGTAAAATCTCCGAATTTCTTCACCAGATTTTCCACCTTGATGCTGACCTCAGGAGAAACGGGCTGGTAGGTTCCCGGCTCCAGGGGCGTCAGTTCCAACTGCTTATCCTCCGGCTTGGCGTCCCGATGCAGGAGAATCATAAAGCCATCCTCCAGCCGGGGCGCAGCGGGCTGGGCGGCCAGTTGCCACTTGCCAAGGGTAGCCGGCAGCTTTTCCGGCCGCAGGGCAATATACCGGACCAGACCGCTTTGGGGCACGGCATCTACCACGTCCGGATCGTCCAAAAGAGCCCCCTGGATAACCCGACAGGGCAGTCCCTGGGGCGGCACCACTTCAAAACACCGGCCCTGGGCTACGTTCTGAAGACTCTCGGGGGTACCCTGAAAAAGGATTTTTCCCTGGTTCAATACATACACATCGTCACACATGGCGGCCTCGTTCATATAGGCCGTACATACAATAACACTGAGGTGTTCTTCCTGGACCAGCTGTTTGATGATTACCCAAAGTTCCTGCCGGGACAGGGGGTCCACCCCCACCGTAGGCTCATCCAAAAGCAGCAGTTCCGGAGAACGTACCAGGGTGCAGGCAAGACCCAGCTTCTGTTTCATGCCCCCGGACAAGTTCCCGGCCAACCGTCCGGTAAAAGCTTCCAGTCCCGTCATAGAAAGGAGCTTGGCAAACCGCTGCCGCCGCTTTTCCCCCTCTACGCCAAAAAGGTCTGCATACAAGTCCAGGTTTTCCTGGACCGTCAAATCTTCATAGAGGCCAAATTTTTGGGGCATATAATTGATTCTCGTTTGAATTTCTGGTGCTTGCTGCACTGCATCTAACCCCAGCACTTCCAGTTTGCCCCCTGTAGGGGACAAGAGTCCGCACAGCAGCCGCAGGGTGGTGGTTTTCCCCGCCCCATCCGGCCCTATGAGAGCCGTCATTTTGCCTGCTGCTGCCTGAAAATCCACTTGATTCAGGGCCAGGGTCCGTCCCTGCTTATCGTCAAATAATTTCTCCAACCCCTGGGCCCGGACCACCCAATCAGCCATGGCGGGTCTCCGTTTCCAATTTGACCGTTACCGGCATACCCATCCGCAGCCGGTTCCGGGTATCCGTTACGTAGACCCGAACCTCGTACAGCAGGGCAGTACGCAGGTCCGAGGTTTCTACCGTTTTAGGCGTAAACTCCGCAGTGGAGGAAATGTACCCTACCTGGCCCGTTACCGGGTCATTGGGGAAGCTGTCGGTGTAGACCTTGGCTTCCATTCCTTCATAAATGCGGCCCAAGTCCTGTTCGCTGACATAGACCCGCACCCATTTTTTCTCATTGAGGGACAGCTTAAAGACAGGCTTCTGGGGAGAGGCCATATCCCCCGGTTCCAAAAGCCGGGACCGGATAACGCCGTCTGACGGCGCCCGAAGCTCTGCCTGCCCCAGCAGATAATTCACCTGGTTTACCTCTTCCTGGAGGGCCCGCAGCTGGGCCTCCCCGGCAGCAACATCTTCCTCCCGGGGCCCGGCCTGGGCCTTGGCATAGGACTGGGACGCTGCCTCGGCCTGGGCCGCCGCTACATCCGCCTTGGTCCTTGCTGCATCCAAATCCTGCTTGCTGACGGAAAGCCCCAAGGAATTCCGGTAGGCCGTCTGGGCCCGGTCCAGGTCCTGTTTGGCCTGCTCCGCCTGGGCCGCCGCCTCATCGGCCTTGGACTTGGCTTCGGCCAGATCTTCTGCCCGGGTACCGTTATGGAGCTTGTCCACCACCGCCTGCTGGGCGGCTACCTGGGCCTGAAGCTTGCTTTTCTTGATTTTCAGTTCGTCCGTGTCCAGCCGGGCCAGCACCTGGTCCTTGGTCACCTTGTCCCCCTCTTCCACCAATACGTCCGCAATCCGGTCGCTTTGCCGGAAGGCCAGGGCCACTTCCCGCACGTCTACGTTGCCGTAAAGGGTCAGGGTGCGGGCCGCCTTCTGGTCCTGATACCGCTCATACCCAAAGCCGCCCAAAAGGGCCAATACCACCACCCCTGCCGCCAGAGCCGCTTTTTTCTTATCCGTCCGCAATGTATTCCAAAGTTCCTTAATCATGTTTTGTTCCTCCCGCTGCCGCAGCTGCCTGTTGGTCCATCGGTTCCCAGCCTCCACCCAAGGCCTTAAAGAGGTGGATCAGATTGGCCAGTTCCTGGCCTTTGCTGCGATTTTCCTGCCGTTCCAGCCCCAAAAGGGTGCTCTCATTATCCAGCACCGCTTGGTAATCGCTAAGACCTGCCTGATAGCGGCTTTCTGCCAGGGAAAGGGCCTTTTGGGCATTTTCCCTGCCTGCGGTCAGCTGATCCTTTCTTTCCTTCTCCTGGACAATCTGGGTCATGGCATCCCGAACTTCTCCGGCTGCCTGGAGTACCGTCTTTTCGTATTGGGCCTGAACTTCCTTGACCCGTGCATCCTGCAGCCGTACATTCTGCCGCAATTGCCCCCCGTGAAAGAGAGGCAGGGTAATAGAAGGCGCCAGGGCAAAGCCCCGGGAACCTGCAGAAAACAGGTTGGATCCTCCCAGGGTCACCAGCCCCAGGAAACCTTCCAGCGTAAACCGGGGCTTTAAGGCCGCCCGGGCTTCCTTGGTTTTGGCCACCTGGGCCGCCACCTGCTGTTCCGCCGCAAAAATATCCGGCCGCTGCCGCAGGGAATTGGCGGGAATGGCATGGTACAGCAGCGGATTCACCTCCGGCAGGGGCGCCGGTTGGACCAGCTCATCCAAAGCCCCTGGCTCTGAGCCCGTAAGCACCGTCAGCCGGGTCAGGGTTTCGCTGATGGCCTGCCGCAGGCTGGGAACTTCTGCCAAAGTCGCCTGTGCCTGGGTGCGCATAGCCGTACCCGGGTAGGCGCTAATCAGTCCCGCCTGAAAATTGGTATCCAAAAGATCCGCTTTCTGCTGCTGCAGCTGTCCCCGTTTTTCTACCAGGACCAGGTCCTGCTGCAGGGTCCGCAGGGAAAAATAATTCAAGGCCGTTTCCGCACTGAGGGTTACCCAGGTACTGTACAGGGCCCCCTGCTGGGCGGCCAGTCCATGGGCTGCCGCCTGCTTCTCGGCCTTGATCCGGCCAAAGAAATCCAGTTCCCAGGACGCGTCAATCCCCAGGCCTGCGGCCTGGTTATTCAGCTTGGGCGCATGGAGCATTCCCGGTACGGGACTCATATCCGTTACCACCTTGCCCACATTGTCCGGCACCTCTCCCCGGATATAGGCACCGCCGGCATTCAGCCAGGGAAGGCTTTCTCCTTTGCTGATGCCCAGCTGGGCCCGGGCTTCTTCCACCCGGGCAGCCCCGGCCTTTAAATCCCGGTTGTTTTGCAGCGTCAGGTCAATGAGCCTGTTGAGCTGGGGATCCTGAAACACCTTCCACCAGGCTGCCAGCTGCTGGGCGTCCAGCTGCGCCTCAGGTACCGTTTTATCATAAACCCCGCTCCCCTTGGCCAGCTGTGTCCAGGCCGCCATTTTTTCCGGGGCAGGGGCTGTTTTTCCATTTGTCTTGCCTGCCGCCAGGCCAAGGGCCGGTTCCGTCAATAGAGCCAGCACCAATACGGTTTCTTTCCAACCCATGGAAATGCCTCCTTCATTCTCCCACGCAAACAGAGGGGTAATTATTCGCACAATTAATTATAAACTAATTATAATACAAACCCCCTGTTCTTACAACCGAAACCCCTTTCCCCCATTTTTGAAAAAAAAGCTTGCACGGAATTTATTTTTTTGCTATACTGCATTTGGTTAGTTTTAACTAACTGTTAGAGTGAATTTATCCAGGAATTCACTTTTTTATTTTCTGTTTTAATTAGTTAATACTAACTAAAGGAGGGCTTCCCATGACAATTTCCTTAGAGACAGAATTGGTACGGCAATGCGCCCCAACTTTGGCTGGCCTAAAACCCGCCAGCCTGTTCCGCTACGTCTTTGCCCCCGGCCAAGACCCTGCCCGCGCACTATTTGCAGTGACCCAGGCCCTGGAGCCCAAAGGCATCCGGGTCCAAATCCTGTCCTATCACCTTGCCAGCCGGGGAGCCCTCTTTTATGGCTTCCGTCCGTGGGAACTTCACCAGATTCTAAAGGAACCGGCCAACAGCTCCTTCCTAAAACGCCAGGGCTATACGGGTTCTTGCGAGGAGATTCTGGACGCCATGGCCCTGCGCCTGTCCAGAAAGGGCTCCTTCCCCCATGAAATTGGCCTGCTGCTTGGCTATCCTTTAGAAGACGTGAAGGCGTATATGGCCGCTCCCCGGGAGAAAGGCGTTTGTTCCGGCTGCTGGAAAGCCTACGGCAATAGGGAGCAGGCTGCCTGCTACTTTGCCAAATGCCGAAAATGCACCCAGGTCTATTGGCGCTGCTACTGTGCAGGAACGCCTCTCAGCCGCCTGGCCGTTGCCTGATTTCTGTCAAAAACGGCACCGCCGTTTTTCTACTATCGCCACAGCCGGCAGAACCGCCGGCAGAAAGGATGTACCCTATGAGTAAAATCGCTGTTGTATTTTGGAGTGGAACCGGCAATACGGAAGCTATGGCCCAAGCTGTAGCAGAGGGCGCCAAAGAAAAAGGCGCAGAAGTAACCGTCTTTACGGCTGCGGAATTCTCTGCTGCCCAGGTTCCTGGTTTTGATGCCATTGCCTTTGGCTGTCCGGCCATGGGGGCAGAAGTTCTGGAAGAATCCGAATTCCAGCCCATGTTTGACGACGTAAAACCGGCCCTGTCCGGCAAGAAACTGGTGCTGTTCGGCTCCTACGGCTGGGGCACGGGTGAGTGGATGGACTACTGGAAGGAAGACTGCGTAAAGGCCGGTGCCGTGCTGGCGGCTGACCCCCTGATCATCAACGGGGCCCCCGATGATGCCGGTCTTGGTGAATGCAAAACCCTAGGCGCTGCCCTGGTATAAAATCCCCCATTAAGAAAGCAAAAAAGGATATGCCCCGGCACATCCTTTTTTGCTTTCTTAATGGAACAGGGCGTGGAACCCTTTCATAAATACATAGAGAATCCCGCTGGCAATCATGGGGCCCACAGGTACCCCCTTCAGGAAAATCACCCCCAAAATGGTCCCCACCAGAATGGAAACCACCATCTGGGGATCCCGGGTCATAACTTCAACACCCCATTTGCCCAAAAGGGCTACGATAATCCCGGTAACAATGGCAGCGATACCTTCCGGGGAGCGAACCACGTCCACAATTTCGTGGTAGCCGATGGCACCGGTAGCCAGAGGCACCAGCATGGCAGCCGTCAGGAGGATAACCCCCCAATTCAGTCCATGCGCCCCGAAATACAGCAGTTTGTCGTGGGGCAGCACCAGTTTCAGCACCAAAAGAAAAGCCGAAGAATACGTGACCGTGCTGTTATGGGAAAAATAGCCCAGCAGCAGGACACCCAGTAAAACCAAATATGCCTGCATGGAGTAATCCTTTCTAAAAACAATATGAGTCAGAGCCCGATGCTCTGACTCATATTTTACGTGATTTTACTACAATTGTAAACAAAAGGGATTCTATTTACTGTTTTGGGTTTCTGCGCCATAACACAGCACATATTGCACAAAGTACTGAACCCCCAGGCCCAAAGCCCGTTCATCTACATCAAAGTAGGGATTGTGCTGGGCATGACGTTCCTTCTCGTCGGGCACGCCGCCCCCCAGCAGCAAGATGCACTTGGGTGCCTCATACTTGGCGAAATCTTCGCCCCCCATTTGCAGGTCCCATTCTACAATCTTTGCCGGATCAAAAACCTTTTGGCAGGCCTTCAGCCCCGTTTCCACACAGGCCTTGTCGTTGATCATGGGCGGCGTGCCAAAGTGGTAGTCCACCCGGATTTGGGTCCGGGAGGCTTCGCCTACGCCTCTGGCCACCCGCTCCAGGATTCCCGGGTATTCCTGCCGCAGCTGGGGATTAAAGGTCCTGGCAGTCCCCTGTAGATGAGCCTCCGCCGGAATCACATTGGAAGTGGTCCCCGCCTGAAAGGAAGTAACACTGAGTACAGCCGGCTCTAAGGCACTGATTTCCCGGCTGACCACGGTTTGCAGGGTGGTCACAAATTCCGAGGCCGCCACAATGGGATCGATGGCCTGGTGGGGCTGGGCCCCATGGCCCCCCTTCCCTTCTACGTAAATGTCAAAGGTATCCGCTGCACTCATCACCGGTCCCACCCGCAGGGAGGCATACCCTACAGGAATCAGTCCCCAGATATGCAGGGCGATAATCCGGTCACATTCCTTGACCAATGGTTCATTTTTCATATGGGCCGCCCCGCTGTCCGCAATGTATTCTTCTGCCGGCTGGAAAATCAGCCGGACGGTAACCGGCAATTCATCCTTCAGACCGGCCAAAATTTTGGCCGTACCCAAAAGAATGGTAATGTGGGTATCATGGCCGCAGGCGTGCATGGTGCCGGGGTTTTGGGATTTGTAGGACGTTTCGTTCAGTTCTGTAATGGGCAGGGCATCAATATCTGCCCGGATGCCCAGAATCTTGTCCGAAGCTTTTTTCCCTTTGATGGTGCCAATAACGCCGGTTTTGGCCGCCTTTACTGCAGGAATGCCCAGCTTTTCCAAGTAGTTCAGGATTTTTTCCTGGGTGCCAAATTCCTGCCAGGACTGTTCCGGATGGGTATGAAAATCCCGGCGCAGGGTAACCAGTTCCTGCTGAAGCTGCTGTACTTGTTCTTCTACGTTCATAGCTTACTCCTTTTCAGAAAGAAGACCCTGCAGCCGCAGCGTCAGGGTCTTTCCATATGGGTTATTTTTTCGTATCGGGATCATACCACAGGCCGTTGTTGTTCTTCTTCAGGTATTCCTTGAAGGCTTCGGAATGGTAGGCATCCGCAATGTCCTTTACCCATTGGGCATTCTTGTTCTTGTCGGCTACCACCAGCTGCAGTAGCAGATGGGGCAGGATATCTTCCTTCATAAGCGCCGTGGAGGGGTCAATCTTGGCGTTGTACACAATGGAACCGGTAATGACGATGTAGTCGAAATCACCCCGTACAGCCGGGATATTCAGGGACTTCATTTCCACGAATTTCAGATTGTGGGGATTCTCCACAATATCCTGCATGGTTACCGTGGACAGGTCCTTTTTGGGATCCAGTTTAATCCACCCAGCTTTTTGCAGCAGCGCATAGGCTCTTGCCGTATTGGAAGCATCGTTGGGAACCGCAATGGTATCCCCGTCGGCTACTTGGTCCAGCTTGGTCTTAGAACCGGCGTAGATGCCAGCCGGAACAGTGGGAATAGGAGTGATGGCTGCCAAATGGCCGCCCTGCTTCTTATTGAAGTTATCCATATAGGCTATATGCTGCTCTACGTTAAAGTCCACTTCCCCTTCATTCAGGGCAATATCGGCCTGGAGCAGGTCGGACATATCCTTACCGGTAATCTTATACCCCTTCTTTTCCAAAATGGGTTTTACGCCCTTTTCGAACAGGTCAGAATAGGGTCCCTGGGATTTGCTGTAGGTGAGTTCCTTCTTGCTGCCCGTATCTTTGCTGCTGTCTCCGCAGCCTGCCAGCACCGCCGTGCTCATAATTGCCGCCAAGGCCACAACCAGCCACTTTTTCCAGTTTTTCATGATAACGCCTCCATATTCCCTTTTAATGATTTCTTGTTTTATAGGCAAAATGATTGCCGATGGTTTGGATAATCTGCACAAAAATAATCAGGACCACCACTGTAAACAGCATCAGCGGGGTATTCATTCTTTCGTAGCCGTAGGTCAAGGCCAGGTCGCCTACGCCGCCAGCCCCAATGGCACCGGCCATGGCCGTGGCACCAATAAGTCCGATGGTGCCGGTGGTCACCGACAAGATCAGGGATCCCTTGGCTTCCGGCAATAGGAAGTACCAGACAATCTCAAAATAGCTGGCTCCCATGGCCTGGGCTGCTTCCACAATCCCCCGGTCCACCTCCAAAATGGAGTTTTCAAACAGCCGGGTAAGATAGGGGGCGATGAAAATCACCAGGGGCACCAGGGCCGCCGTGGTCCCAATCCGGGTCCCTATAAGGGCTTTGGTAAGGGGCATAATGAACACCATCAGGATGATGAAAGGAATACTCCGAATCACATTGATAATGGTATTCAAAACCCCGGAAATCACCCGGTTATGGAGAATCCCGTTGGGATTGGTAAGCACCAGTGTCACTGCCAAAATCATGGCTATCACGGTGCCGATAAACAGGGAAATAAACACCATGTACAAGGTCTGCTCCGCCGCCAGGATCAAGCGGGAAGCCGGTACGCCCAATTGTTCAATCATGACAGGGACACCTCCTTCCACAAAATCCCCTGCTGGGTCAGATATGCTTCCGCCTTCTGGAGCTTATCCCCTTCATCAATCACCTGTAGGGTAAATAGTCCCAGGGCTGTCTGCTGCAATTCACAAACATTGGCAAACACGATATCCGTCTGCAAGCCGAACTTCTGGTTCAGTTCCCAAATGGTGCCTTCCGAAGCCTGGTCTCCCAAAAACCGCAGTTTCAGCAGCTTGTAGGGCCGGGTTTCCTTCTTTAATTTTTCCTGAATGCTCTTGGGAATGGTATCCGGAATAACCGTCCGAACGAACTTCTTGGTCATGGGCTGCTGGGGATCGCTGAATACGTCCAGGACGGAACCGCTTTCCACCACCTTGCCCAGTTCCATAACCGCCACCTTGTTGCACAGCTGCTGAATCACCTGAATCTGGTGGGTCACAAACAAGATGGTGATTTTCAGCTCCTTATTGATTTTTCGCAGCAGGTCCAAAATCTGGTCCGTGGTTTCCGGGTCCAAGGCACTGGTGGCCTCATCGCACAACAGAATGGACGGATTGGTAGCCAGAGCCCGGGCAATGCCCACCCGCTGTTTCTGACCGCCTGACAGCTGCCCGGGATAAGCATGAGCCTTGTCGTCCAGGCTGACAAATTTCAGCAGGGTTTTGACGATTTGGTCCACCGCAGCATTCTCAATCTTATTGAGCCGCAGGGGAATGGCCACATTCTCGTACACCGTTTTGGAACCCAGCAGGTTGAACTGCTGGAAAATCATCCCTACATTCTTCCGCACCAGACGCAGGTCCTGGTGGTTCAGGGTATCAATGGTCTGCCCGTTGATCACCACATGACCCTCCGTGGGAGTTTCCAAAGCGTTGACCATCCGGAGCAAAGTAGATTTTCCAGCGCCGCTGAAACCGATGACGCCAAAAATATCCCCCTTCTCTACCGTAAGGTTCACATGGGAAAGAGCCTGTACTTCAACATTTTTTAAGTGGAATGTCTTACTGACATCTTGGAATTCAATCATTGTACCGACACCTCTGCAGCAGCAAATAGTTTCTGGAGGCAGGACCGCATGTCCTGCTGTCTACAGCAGCGGGTTCCCCCGCAGCAGGGAAGCAAATGCCATTTTTTCAATTCCTGCACCTCCTGAAAAGATAAATTCAGAAGGAACCAAACCCGTCAGGGTATAAAAAAAGAACCCCCGTCTGCAGAGACGGTGGTCCGTGGTTCCACTCTGTTTTGCCGGCCCAAAGGTCAGCCTCAAGCGCAGTATAACGGCTGCCACCCCGTAAAGGCCTACTGGAACTTTCGGCCTTTCAGCTCCCGGAGGCATTCGGCCTGGTTTTGCACCGCCCTGCTCTCACCCTTGCAGGACTCTCTGTGGGGCTAGCCCAAACTTACTTATTCCGGTCATTGCTTTTCGCGTATGCATATATCCTACTATGCAAGGGGGATTTTGTCAAGGTACTGTAAAGGAAAAATACACATTTATTTGTGGAATTGCTATTCTTTTTAGTTATACATGTTGCCCTCAAACCAAACAAAAAAAGAAGGACCATCACCGAGGTGACAATCCTTCTTCAAAGAGCAGAAATTATTTCAGTTCTACTTTAGCGCCAGCTTCTTCCAGTTTAGCTTTCATGGCTTCAGCATCAGCTTTGGAAACGTTTTCTTTCAGGGTGTTAGGAGCAGCATCAACAGCAGCTTTAGCTTCCTTCAGGCCCAGGCCGGTCAGTTCGCGAACAACTTTGATAACGTTGATCTTGCTAGCACCAACATCGGTCAGTACAACGTTGAATTCGGTCTTTTCAGCAGCAGCAGCGCCAGCAGCAGGAGCAGCAGCAACAGCAACGGGAGCAGCAGCGCTCACGCCGAATTTTTCTTCCATAGCTTTTACCAGGTCAGCCAGTTCCAGAACAGTCATGCTTTCGATGGCTTGCAGAATTTGATCTTTATCCATTGTAAATACCTCCAAAATTTTTAAATGAAATGGTTGTCAGGCTGCGGATTCAGCCTGCAAGTGAATTAAGCAGTTTCCTGCTCTTTCTTTTGACGTACGGCCTCCAGGACATATACGGCATTGCGGATCGTGCCTTGGAGAACGTTGACCAGGCCGGACAGAGGGGCCTGCATGCTGCCAACCAGTTTGGCCAGCAGTTCTTCTCTGGACGGCAGTTCTGCCAGAGCCTTTACTTCGTCAACGCCGATTACGGCGCCGTCCAAAATGCCGGCTTTCAGTTCCAGAGCTTTATGATCCTTGCTGAAATCGTTGAGGATTTTAGCAGGAGCAACAGGGTCTTCAGGGGCGAAGGCCAGAGCGGTATTGTGTTCCAGATAAGCATCCAGGCCTTCAATACCAGCTTCCTGCGCAGCAATACGTACAAACGTATTCTTGGCAACCATGTATTTAATACCGGCTTCACGCATTTTGCTTCTCAGTTCGGTATCTTCAGCTACGGACAGGCCGCAGTAGTCAACCAGAACCACACCTTTAGAACCAGCCAGTAATTCTTTCAGTTCTGCAACTTTACTAGCTTTCTCAGGTCTAATATCATGCATCAATATACACCTCCTTGCGTAAAAAGTTATAATCAATGAAAAGACCTCTCGGCGGGTCAGCCGGAGGTCATGTTTATCAACACTCCGACCTAGGCAGGGGATAAGGATCGTTATGCGTTAGCACCTGCTGTCTCTGGTCCGATGGTCATTTTCTATGTGATTATTTGTTGCTGTCAGCCTTCAGTACATCCACGTGTACGCCAGGGCCCATGGTGGTGGACAGGGTTACACTCTTAATGTATTGTCCTTTGGCACCGGAGGGTTTTACCCGGATCAGGGTGGTTACTAAGGTCAGGTAGTTTTCCAACAGCTTTTCAGCATCGAAGGAAGCCTTACCGATAGCAGCTTGTACGTTACCGGCTTTGTCGGTACGGTACTCAATTTTACCAGCTTTGATTTCGTTGACAGCACGGGTTACATCCATGGTAACAGTGCCGACTTTCGGGTTAGGCATCAAGCCCTTGGGGCCCAAAATCTTACCCAAACGGCCTACGGTACCCATCATATCAGGGGTAGCAACGCAGACGTCGAAATCAGTCCAGCCGCCTTTGATTTTTTCTACCAGTTCATCAGAACCGACGAAATCAGCGCCAGCAGCTTCAGCTTCTTGTGCTTTAGCACCTCTAGCGAATACCAGCACGGTCTTGGATTTACCAGTACCATGGGGCAGAACCAGAGCGCCGCGCACTTGTTGGTCAGCATACTTGGGATCTACGCCCAGACGGACGGAAACCTCAACGGTGCTGTCGAATTTGGTTACAGAAGTCTGTTTAACCAGATCAACTGCTTCCTTGGGGGAATATGCTTTGCCAGCTTCGATGAGCTTTGCGGCATCAGAATATTTCTTGCCAAACTTTTTCATGTACTTTCCTCCTGGTGGTCAAACGGCTTTTGCCTCCCACGTAAATTGAAGAGCTTAGTCTTCTACAGTAATACCCATGCTGCGGGCAGTACCTTCAACCATGCGCATAGCAGCTTCAACAGAGCCAGCGTTTAGGTCTTTCATTTTGGTTTCTGCGATTTCCCGGATTTTGTCCCGTTTTACAACGGCTACTTTGTTCTTGTTGGGTTCGCCGGATGCTTTTTCAATACCAGCGGCCTTTTTCAGCAGAACTGCAGCGGGAGGGGTCTTCGTAATGAAAGTAAAGGAACGGTCTTCAAAAACAGTGATCTCAACAGGAATGATCAGACCAGCTTGTTTTGCAGTACGTTCGTTAAAGTCTTTAACGAAGGCCATAATGTTGATACCAGCTTGGCCGAGGGCCGGGCCTACGGGAGGTGCCGGAGTTGCCTTACCAGCAGGAACCTGCAATTTAACCATTTTAATAACTTTCTTTGGCATATGTCACACCTCCTTACTTAATCAATAGCTTCCACTTGGGTGAATTTAACTTCAATCGGAGTTTCCCGACCAAACATTTCAATCATGACTTTGACCTTCTGCTGTTCGTCGTTGATCTCCGCTACCGTCCCTACCATATCGGTAAAGCCAGGGGCCTTAATGCGGACGGTATCATTCAAACCTACAGGGCACTCCATACGGATGACGGGAGCTTCTTCAGCCTTGCCGCCTTCCTCTTTGGGTTGAGCTCCGAGGATGCGTTCTACTTCGCGGTCGGATAAGGGAATGGGTTTCGTGCCGGTGCCAACGAAGCCAGTTACACCAGGGGTGTTGCGCACAGCATACCAAGTCCGATCGTCCACAATCATTTCAATCAGCACATAGCCGGGAAATACCTTGCGGGCCATGATCTTCTGCTTGTCATCCTTAGCATCCACTTCATTCTGCATAGGAACCAGCACCTGAAAGATCTGCTCCTCCATGCCCAAAGAATGGATTTTGCTTTCCAAATTCATCTTTACCTTATTCTCGTAACCGGAATAAGTATGAATGACATACCAGTGCTTTTGACCTTCCATGCTTACTGCACTCCCATCACTAAACGAAACAGTACGGATAAAATAGCATCGATCGCCCAGATCAGCAATGCAGAAAACAGGCTGGACATGATTACCGTTACGGTATAGCCCATGAGTTCCCGCTTGTTCGGCCAGGCTACTTTTTTCATTTCGACCTTCACTTCCCGGAGGAATCCCGTCACTCCTGACGAGCTTTTGATATCCGGGGTGAATTGAGATGCTGCCATATTATCTCTCCACCTTATTTCGTTTCTTTATGCAACGTATGCTTCTTGCAGAATTTGCAATACTTGTTGATTTCGATCCGTTCAGTATCGTTTTTCTTATTCTTCGTAGTTTGATAGTTACGCTGTTTGCACTCAGTGCAAGCCAGGGTAATACCTACACGGTTTCCAGCTGCCATTCCTTAACACCTCGCTTACTTTACACTAGACTCAAGTCAAAAAAATCCTAAAAGCCGCTTATAAAGACTATCATACAAAAGGCCGAATGTCAACAAAAAATTGAGGCCGATAAGGGACCGGCCTCAATTTTGATGCCATTCTGGCAAATATTTCTTAACCTTCGATTTCGGTAACAACGCCAGCGCCTACCGTATGGCCGCCTTCGC